>NZ_JBKYMO010000056.1:0-19233 GCF_047302915.1 Massilia sp. CT11-108
GACATAAACCACCCGCGTGCCCTCGGGTAGAATGGCGGTCAAATTGCGCGTGCGCGGCGCCGCGTGGACGCCGAACGCGTGCTGCGCGCATGGGCCGTGGCGAGCGGGGGCAAGGTGGCGATCCTGCGCGCGCCCGGCATCTACGCGGCGGACCGCCTGCCCATCGAACGGCTGCAGCGGGGCACGCCGGCGCTGGCGAGCGCGGACGACGTGTACACGAACCATATCCATGCCGACGACCTGGCGCGCCTGTGCGCGCTGGCGCTGTTCCGCGCCTGGCCGGGGCGCGTCTACAACGCGTCCGACGACACGCGCATGAAGATGGGGGATTATTTCGATCTCGTGGCCGACGCATTCGGCCTGGCGCGGCCGCCGCGTCTCGCGCGTGCCGAGCTGGAGAAGGCGGTGTCGCCGATGCTGCTGTCCTTCATGTCGGAATCGCGCCGGCTGGACAACCGCCGCCTCGGCACGGAGCTGCGGGCCCGGCTGCGCTATCCCCATGTCGGCGGCGGCATAAGGGCGTCTTAAGCATTTCGCAACTAATCCATGTATCATTCGGGTACGCCATAGAGCGACCACACAAAGAACTTATATTTCCCGAAACTGGCTGATTTTCCATAACCCGCTATGGGCTGTGGAAAATTTCCCATGGATGTCACAAGCGAAAGACGAACATGCCCATCAGACGCATACCTGACGGCGCCGAGTACGACCCGAACCGGATCCTCGACGCCATCATCAATAAACTCAAGCTCAAGAACGACGCCGCGCTGTCGCGGCTGCTGGAAGTGGCGCCGCCCGTGATCAGCAAGATCCGCCATCACACCCTGCCGATCGGCGCCACCCTCCTGCTGCGCATGCACGAGGTGTCCGACTACAGCATCCGCGAGCTGCGCGCGCTGATGGTGCGGCCCCACGCGGAGACCAGCGCGGCCTGACCGCTCAGGCGGCCTTGTCGGCGTTGTGCGGGCTGGCGCACCAGGCGGTGGCGCTGCCGCCCTGGGTCAGCTTGCCGATGTGCGGGCTCGCGCACCAGGCCGTGTCGATTGCGCGCCGGGTCAGTTTGTCGATGTGCGGGCTCGCGCACCAGGCGGTGGCGGCAGCGCGCTTGCCTGCGGTATGCGGGCTCGCGCACCATGCGGTCGCGCTGTCCGTCGCCTGGCCCGGCTCGATGTGCGGGCTCGCGCACCACGCGGTCGCGCCGTCCGCGGCCTGGGCGACGGCGCCCGGATAGGCGTCGCCGAACGTGGCTTCGTACAGCGCTTTCATGCGGTCGCCGCTGGCGAGGCGGAACTGTTCGTCATCGTCGTCGCGCATGCCGACGTACGGGTAGTGGTGCAGGAAATAGCCGAACGCCTGCTCGCAGTCGGCGGCGTATTTCATCGTGTCGAGGATGTGGTAGTGCCAGAACGTGTCGACGTCGACCAGGGGCGCCGTGTCCTCGTCCGGATACATTTTCATCAGGCACAGGAAGCGGCGGTATTCCTTTTCCACGGCGTTGGCCTTCTCCAGGCTCCAGCCTTCGCCCGATGCCGCATGCATCAGCTTCATCTTGATCGGTTCCAGGTCGAGTTGCATTACGGCGTCGAACAGGTCGTTGGTGTTCATGGTCATCCTTGTCAAGGGTTCAGGAGTGGTCGGGCGTGTGTTGCATGTCCTCAATGTAGTTGAGGGAATTCGCCCAGATTTTGATATTTGTCAAACAAATAATATGAGTTGTTTGAACGGCTATGCAGAAGTTCGATAGTGGAGTAGGGCGAGCCGGTGAAATGTCAGATGACGGCCGAACCCGCGCCCTGTTCCTGTTCCTGGGAGAGAACGGGTTCGGGCCCGCCGATGACAGGCGCCGAGACCATGACGGTCGTGCCGCCGTCCGGCTCGCTGAACACGGCGCAGGTGCCGCCGAGGATCACGATGCGTTCCTCGATGCCGACCAGGCCGAATGAGCCGTACTTGTTGCGCCCGCCCGGCGGCAGTCCGCAGCCGTTGTCGCGTACCGTCAGCGACAGCCAGCCGCCGTTCAGGCGCAGCTCCACTTTCACGCGCGTCGCGTTGGCATGGCGGACGATGTTCGTCAGCGATTCCTGCAGGATGCGGAAAAAGGCCGTCGCGCAATGGTCGGGCAGGGCGATCTCGCCGTGGTCGTCCTGGATGTCGCACTGAATGCCGGTGCGGCGCTGGAACTGGTTGACCTGCCATTCGACGGCGGCGGACAGGCCAAGGTCGAGCACGGTCGGGCGCAGGTCGTTGATGATCTGGCGCACGCTCCTGATCGTCGTATCGATCTGCTGCAGCGTGGAACGGGCGCGCTTGTGCAGGTGGCTGTGCGTGTCCTGCGTGCGTCCGGCCAGCAGTTCCGCCTCGATGCGCAGGGCGAGCAGGCTCTGGCCGAGGTCGTCGTGGATCTCGCGCGCGATGCGCTTGCGCTCCATTTCCTTGATCTGGTACGCGTGGTCGGCCAAACGCCTGAGCTTCTGGTGCGACAACTGCAGCCTGGCCTGGCTTTCGCGCAGCTCGCTCGTCATCTCCCGCGCCAGTTCGAGGGCGGCGCGGCGCGACGACGTGAGCGTGTGCAGCAGGGCATAGAGCAGGATCGAGCCGAGGAAGCCGAACGCCATCATGAGCTTCGGATAATTGGTGTCGAATTCCGTGTACAGGGCGGCCCTGGGCGCGCTGAACGTCGTTTTCCATGGACGGCCGTTGAAATCGAGCGGCAGGCTGGTCGTGAAGACGTCATCGCCGACGTCGAGCGCCGGCGTCGGCTCGGCGCGCGTGCCGCGGCTGTCGAATAACGCGAGCGGCTTCGATACCGTAGGCTGGCCGCGGGCGTCGATGCCGGGGCCGACGTCGTACAGCGTCATGCGCAGGTTCGCGACCGGAACTTCGTCCATGACGCCGTTCAGCAGCTTGGGGATACTGAACGCGATGCCGAGCGAACCCGTGTAGGCCGCGCGGCGCTGGTCGACTGTGCGCAGCGGCACGCCTTTGCGGTAGACCGGCATACGCATGCCCACGTAGATGTTGTTCGGACGCGACAACATTGGGATCGGCGTACCGGTCGAAAATATCATGCCGCTATCGCGCTCTTGCAGCAGCAAGTTCCCGAAATAGCGGTTGGCCTTCAGGTCGATCGCATAGTAGTGGGCGCCCGGCGGCGCGGGTTCGACGAAGGCGACGACGAGGTACGACGGCCGGATGCCGGGCGGCATGATGTCCAGGTCGACCGGCTTGCCAAAGATGTGCGACACGTCCGTGCGCAGTGCGGTAACGAACGCGTCGCGCCCCTCATGCGGCACCTGGACCGCGTAATTGATGTAGTCGACCGCCGGGAAGCTCCTGGCCAGGTCCAGTCCGGCCACGAATTCGTGGAAGCCCTGGTGCGTCAGGACGTCGGAACTCTGGATCATGCTGCCCGTGGCGCGCAACAGGTCCGTATACGATTTCACGCGGACCGTGATGACACTTTGCGCATGCCTGGCATGGCTGATGAAACGGGCTTCGGCGTCGCTTTCGATGGAACGTGCCGTGAACAGATACAGCAGCGCGCCGACCAGCGAAGACAGCAATGCTCCGGCCCAGAACGAGAACCGGGTCACGGAAAAGGTGTCTTTCAGCGTCGTCGCCATCAAATACGCTTTCTAAAAGAATGTGTTCCAGCACGGCCGGATATGCAATGTTAATTTGTTGCAAAACTTGTGTCGAGTGTCGCGCGAAGTCCTTTGCACAAGAAAAAGCCCGCTCCGGAAACCGAAGCGGGCTGGGATGTTGCAGGAATTGAAAGGTGTTCCTGTGGCGGGTCAGGCTGTGGCCGCCTCACTGCGACCGGGCTGCGTCTGGACCCGGGGGCTGGCGCAGTAGGCCGTGTCGATCCGCGGGCTGGCGCAATATGCGGTCGCCGCCACGGCGCCTTCGCGTGCTTGCTTGCGCGGGCTGGCGCAGTAGGCGGTGTCGATCTGCGGGCTGGCGCAATATGCGGTCGCCGCCACGGCGCCTTCGCGTGCTTCCTTGCGCGGGCTGGCGCAGTAGGCTGTGTCGATCCGCGGGCTGGCGCAGTATGAGGTCGCCGCCACGGCGCCTTCGCGTGCTTCCTTGCGTGGGCTGGCGCAGTACGCCGTGTCGATCCGCGGGCTGGCGCAATATGCGGTCGCCGCCACGGCGCCTTCACGTGCTTCCTTGCGCGGGCTGGCGCAGTAGGCGGTGTCGATCCGCGGGCTGGCGCAATATGCGGTCGCCGCCACGGCGCCTTCGCGCGCTTCCTTGCGCGGGCTGGCGCAGTAGGCGGTGTCGATCCGCGGGCTGGCGCAATAGGCCGCCTCGATACGGGGGCTCGCGCAGTAGGCGCCGGCGCCGTCCGCAGCCTGGGCGACGGCGCCCGGGTAGGCGTCGCCGAACGTGGCTTCGTACAGCGCTTTCATGCGGTCGCCGCTGGCGAGGCGGAACTGTTCGTCATCGTCGCCGCCCATGCCGACGTACGGGTAGTGGTGCAGGAAATAGCCGAAGGCCTGCTCGCAGTCGGCGGCATATTTCATCGTGTCGAGGATGTGGTAGTGCCAGAACGTGTCGACGTCGACCAGCGGTGCCGTGTCCTCGTCCGGATACATTTTCATCAGGCACAGGAAGCGGCGATATTCCTTTTCCACCGCGTTGGCCTTCTCCAAGCTCCAGCCTTCGCCCGATGCCACGTGCATCAGCTTCGTCTTGATCGGTTCCAGGTCGAGTTGCATCACGGCTTTAAACAGGTCGTTGGTATTCATTGGTCATCCTCGTAGTAGTTAGTGAAGTACTGCTATCCCTAGTTATGGTTTTATGCGGTGAATCTGCTGCTTTCGAACGACATTTCCATTAAACATGTGATGACGCCCGGCAGATCTTCGTCAGATTTGCGGACGTGTCTTACACGTGCTCAATTTAGTTGACGCAATTCACCGCGTTATTGATATTTGTCAAATAAACAACATTTGTTGCTTAGGTTGATACGCCAAAGCCTTTGGATAGGGTCGGCGTATCTGGAGAGAATAGCGGAGGGAAAGGAAGCCGGGGAGGGGGGACTTAAGTCAGATGACGGACGAGCCGGAGCCGTGCTCGATTGGCGCGGGCAGCGGGCGGTCCGGACTGCCGATGACGGGCGCCGACACCATGACGGTCGTGCCGCCGTCCGGCTCGCTGAACACGGCGCAGGTGCCGCCGAGGATCACGATGCGTTCCTCGATGCCGACCAGGCCGAATGAGCCGTACTTGTTGCGCCCGCCCGGCGGCAGGCCGCAGCCGTTGTCGCGTACCGTCAGCGACAGCCAGCCGCCGTTCAGGCGCAGCTCCACTTTCACGCGCGTCGCGTTGGCATGGCGGACGATGTTCGTCAGCGATTCCTGCAGGATGCGGAAGAAGGCCGTCGCGCAATGGTCGGGCAGGGCGATCTCGCCGTGGTCGTCCTGGATGTCGCACTGGATGCCGGTGCGGCGCTGGAACTGGTTGACCTGCCACTCGACGGCTGCGGACAGGCCAAGGTCGAGCACGGTCGGGCGCAGGTCGTTGATGATCTGGCGCACGCTCTTGATCGTCGTGTCGATCTGCATCAGCGTGGCGCGGGCGCGCTTGTGCAGGTGGCTGTGCGTGCCCTTCGTGCGGCCGGCCAGCAGCTCGGCTTCGATGCGCAGGGCGAGCAGGCTCTGGCCGAGGTCGTCGTGGATCTCGCGCGCGATGCGCTTGCGTTCCAGTTCCTTGATCTGGTACGCGTGGTCGGCCAGGCGCCTGAGCTTCTGGTGCGACAGTTGCAGCTTGGTCTGGCTTTCGCGCAGCTCGCTCGTCATTTCCCGCGCGAGCGCGAGGGCGGCGCGGCGCGACGACGTAAGCGTGTGCACCAGGGCATAGAGCAGGATCGAGCCCAGGAAGCCGAACGCCATCATGAGCTTCGGATAATAGGTGTCGAATTCCGTGTACAGGGCGGCCTTGGGCGCGCTGTAGGTCGTCTTCCAGGTACGGCCGTTGAAATCCAGCGGCAGCGTCGTGCTGAACATGCGCGTGTCGCCGTCCGCGAGCGGCGGCATCGGGTTCTTGCTGGTACCGTGGCTGTCGAACAGCGTGCGCGGCGTCCCCGCGGTTTCATGGCCATGGACGTCCAGGCCGGGGCCGATGTCGAACAGCGTCATGCGCAGCCCCTTGACCGGTATCTCGTCCATGACACCGTACAGGAGTTTCGGCACGCTGAACGCAATGCCCAATGACCCGACATAGGCGGCGCGGCGTGCGGCCACGGTGTCGGGCATGGTGCCGAAATAATAGATCGGCATGCGCATGCCCAGATGGGTATCGTTGGGGCCGGACAAGGCAAGAATGGGTGTGCCGGAAGCGTAGACCGTGCCGTTGTCGCGCGACTCGGCCAATTGCTTGCTGAAATAACGGTTGGCCATCAGGTCGATGCCGTAATGGCCTGGGCCCGATTGGTCCGGCTCGATGTAACTGATGATCAGATAGGCGTCGCGCTGCCCCGGCGGCACGATGTCCAGCGGCGCCGCGGCGTGGATGTGCCCACCCATTTCCTCGCGCAGGTCGCTGAGGAAGGGCTGGCGCCTGTCGTCCGTGACGTACAGCGCAAAATTGATCGAATCGACCGCCGGGAAGTTGTTGGCGAGGTCCAACCCGAGCACGTATTCGTGAAGTTTGCGGTGGCTCAGGATGTCGGTGCTATGGATCAGGCTTCCGGTCGCGCGCAGCAGGTCGGTATAGGACTTGATGCGCACGTTGATGACGCTTTGCGCATATTTGGCATGGTTGATGAACCGTTCCTGGGCATTCGTTTCGATCGACCGCTGGGTCATCACGTACAGGGCGCTGCCGACGAGCGTCGACACCAGTGCGCCGGTCCAGAACGAGAACCGGTTAACGGAAAATGCGTCCCTCAGAACGGCCTGCATAATCTTCCCAGAGGCGTGCGGCCGAATCGCGTTCGGCGCCACAAAGTTTATAATTTGCAACTTACTCGTCTCGGATGCGGTGCGACACCTAGTCATTCGAAGAGTTGTTCACTGGCAGAATTATCTCAAAAGAAAAAGGCCCGCGCCTGTTCCGGAGCGGGCAATGGGTATGCGCGGGGAGTGCGTACGAGGAACGCGCTCCCCGGTGGTACTTCACACGTTCAGCGGGGACGTCGCGGTGGCCGGTTTCCAGGGCCCGGCGCAGTACGCGGTGGCGGCATTGTTCCCGGTCCGTGCGCCCTCCTGTTTCCACGGGCCCGCGCAGTAGGCGGTGGCGGCGTGCTTGTCCCACGGCCCGGCGCAGTAGGCGGTCGTGGCCTGGGCGGCGCCATGGGCATGCGGCTTGTCCCACGGACCCGCGCAGTAGGCGGTGCTGGCGTGCTTGTCCCACGGGCCGGCGCAGTAGGCCGTACCGGCGCCGGCGGCGGCGCGGGCACGGGGTTTGTCCCACGGACCGGCACAGTAGGCGGTCTCGCCGCGGGCGGCGGCCTGCGCGCCCTGCTTGTCCCACGGACCGGCGCAATAGGCCGTGCCGGACGCTTCCACCGGCGTCGCGTCCGCCACCGGATAGGCTTCGCCGAACGTCGCTTCGTACAGGCTCTGCATGCGCTCGCCGCTGTCGATGCGGAACTGTGCGTCGTCGCCACCGCGCATGCCGACGTACGGGTAATGGTGGACGAAGTAGCCGAACGCCTGCTCGCAGTCGACCGCGTACTTCATCGTGTCGAGGATGTGGTAGTGCCAGAACGTGTCCACGTCGACCAGGGGCGCGATGGACTCGTCGGGATACATCTTCATCAGGCACAGGAAGCGCCGGTATTCCTTTTCCACGGCATTGGCCTTGTCCAGGCTCCAGCCTTCGCCAGACTCCACGTGCATCAACTTCGTCTTGATCGGTTCCAGGTCGAGTTGCATTACGGCGTTAAACAGGTCGTTGGCGTTCATGTTGGTCATCCTCATTGGTTGTTGAAGATTGCGTTGTGACTGCTTCCCTAGTTGTGGTTGTGTTGGCTTGTCGGGCCAGCGCTGGACAGTAATTCCTCAAGGTTCGTGATGACATCTGCCAACGAGTGGGTCGATTCGTTGGCGCGCCTTACACGTAATCAATGTAATTCACGCAATCTGATGAGATATTGATATTTGTCAAAGAAACAACATTTGTTGTTGAGTCGGCTATACAATTTCTTTTTCATGAAGTTGCGATACCCGCGGGGAATAGGCGTGACGAGGCGTCGCCCGATTGGGCGGCGCTGGTCGTTGCGAAGGAAGTGTTTAGACGACGGCCGAACCCGGGCCGTGTTCCTGCTGCAGGGGAACGGCGGGTTCGGGGCCGCCGATGACGGGCGCCGACACGATCACGGTCGTGCCGCCGCCCGGTTCGCTGAAGACGGCGCAGGTGCCGCCGAGGATCACGATGCGCTCCTCGATGCCCACCAGGCCGAACGACTCATACTTGTTACGCCCGCCGGGGGGCAGGCCGCAGCCGTTGTCGCGTACCGTCAGCGACAGCCAGCCGCCGTTCAGGCGCAGCTCCACTTTCACGCGCGTCGCGTTGGCATGCCGGACGATGTTCGTCAGCGATTCCTGCAGGATGCGGAAAAAGGCTGTCGCGCAATGGTCGGGCAGGGCGATCTCGCCGTGGTCGTCGCGGATCTCGCACTGGATGCCCGTACGTTTCTGGAACTGGTCCACCTGCCATTCGACGGCCGCCGACAGGCCCAGGTCGAGCACGGTCGGGCGCAGGTCGTTGATGATCTGGCGCACGCTCTTGATCGTCGTGTCGATCTGCTGCAGCGTGGAACGGGCACGCGTGTTCAGGTGGTTGTGCGTGCCCTGCGTGCGGCCGGCCAGCAGCTCGGCTTCGATGCGCAGGGCGAGCAGGCTCTGGCCGAGGTCGTCGTGGATCTCGCGCGCGATGCGCTTGCGTTCCAGTTCCTTGATCTGGTACGCGTGGTCGGCCAGGCGCCTGAGCTTCTGGTGCGACAGTTGCAGCCTGGTCTGGCTCTCGCGCAGCTCGCTCGTCATCTCCTGCGCCAGTTCGAGGGCGGCGCGACGCGACGAGGTCAGGATGTGCAGCAGGGCGTACAGCAGGACGGAGCCGATGAAGCCGAACGCCATCATCAGCTTCGGATAATAGACGTCGAAATGCGTGCGCAGGCGGGCTTTCGGCACGCTGTACGTGGTTTGCCATGGACGCCCGTTGAAATCGAGCGGCAGCGTGGCCGTGAACACGTCATCGCCGCCGTCGAGCGGCGGCGTGGGGTTGGCGGCCGTGCCATGGCTGTCGAACAGCACCTTGGGCCAGGTCGTCGTATCGTGCCCGATCACCTCGCGCGGGCCGACGTCGAACAGCGTCATGCGCACGCCGGGAATCGGCATCTCGTCCATCACCCCGTGGAGCAGCTTGGGCAGGCTGAACGCGATCCCGAGCGAGCCGAGATAGGCCGCGCGCCGTTGTTCCGCGCCGGTCAGCAGGGGGCCGTGCCGGTACACCGGCAGGCGCATGCCGAGGTGGTTGTCGTTGGGCGCCGACACCGCCGCGATCGGCCGGCCGGACGCGCGCAACCTGCCGTCGTCGCGCGACTGCGCGAGCTGCGTGCGGAAATACGGATTGCTCATCAGGTCGAGGCCGTACAGCTGCGTATTCGTGGCGTCCGGCTCGATGTAGGTGACGACGAGGTACGCGGAACGGCGGCCGGATGGCGTGACGACCGGACGCGCGCCCGGGCCGAGGAAGGCCTGCAGTTCGCGCGCGAAGTCCGCCTCGAATTGCGGACGCTCGTCTTCGCGCACCCAGGTAGCGAAGTTGAGGGTGTCGACGGCCGGGTAATTCCTGGCCAGGTCCAGCCCCTGCACGTAGTCGTGGAACTGGCGGTGGCTGATCGTCTCGCCGCTCTGCAGCAGGCTGGCCGCGCCGTGCAGCAGGTCCGTGTACGACTTGATGCGCATGTTGATGACGGCCTGCGCATATTTCGCGTGGCGGGAGAAGCGTTCCTGCACGTCGCTCTCGATGGAGCGTGTCGTGACCACGTACAGCACGCCGCCGACCAGCGTCGACAGCATGACACCGGCCCAGAACGAGAACCGCGTAACGGAAAATGCGTCTCTCAGCGTGATCGACATGAGGCACCGCGACGGCACGGAATTGTTGGTTTAATTCAACTTACGCGGCTTGGGTGCGTGATGAACCTAGCAGATCGGGGAGTTGCCGAGCCAGCACGACGCTGGGCTCCCAATGGAGCAAAGAAAAAGCCCGATTCGTCGCCGAACCGGGCTTTTGCGCTAGATCAAATGAGTTTTACTTGCCCCAGCTGTCCTTGAGCGTCGTCACGCGGTTGAACACGGGTTTGCCCGGGACGGAATCCACGCGGTCGGCGACGAAATAACCGTGGCGCTCGAACTGGAAGCGCTGGTCGGCCTCGGCCCTGGCCAGGCCCGGCTCCAGGTACGCGGTGACGGTTTCCAGCGCGTTCGGATTGAGCACGCTCATGAAATCCTTGCCGCCGCCGTCCGGTTGCGGGTCGAGGAACAGGCGGTCGTACAGGCGCACTTCCGCTTCCAGCGCGTGCTGCGCGCTGACCCACGTGATATTGCCCTTGACCTTGTAGTTGTCCGCGCCCGGCGTGCCCGATTTCGAGTCCGGGAAATAGTTCACGTGCACGGCGACGACGTTGCCGTTCTCGTCCTTGTCGAAGCCGGTGCACTCGGTCACGAAGCCGTACTTCAGGCGCACGCGCGAGCCCGGCTTGTCGTCGATGGGCGGGTAGAAGCGGTGGTACCCCTTCGTCGGCACTTCCATGAAGTCTTCCTGCTCGATCCACAGCTCGCGCGAGAACGGGAACGAACGGGTGCCCCATTCCGGATGGTGCGGGTGGACGGGTGCGCTGCACTCCACCGTTTCGCCTTCGGGGAAGTTGTCGACGATGAGTTTCAGCGGACGCAGCACGGCCACGGCGCGCGGCGCCTTCGGGTCGAGGTCGTCGCGCAGGGCGCCTTCCAGCGTGCTCATGTCGATCCAGCCGTCGGCCTTGGAGACGCCGATGCGCTCGCAGAACAGCTGGATGGATTCCGGCGTGTAGCCGCGGCGGCGCAGGCCGACGATCGTGGGCATGCGCGGGTCGTCCCAGCCGTTCACCACACCGTCAAGCACGAGCTGGCGCAGCTTGCGCTTCGAGGTGACGACGTAGGTCAGGTTCAGGCGCGCGAATTCGTACTGGCGCGGCACCGGACGTTCGAAGAAGCCGCCGGCCGCCAGCGTTTCCACGAGCCAGTCGTAGAACGGGCGGTGGTCCTGGAATTCCAGCGTGCACAGCGAATGCGTGATGTTTTCCAGCGCGTCCGAGATCGGGTGCGTGAAGTCGTACATCGGGTAGATGCACCACTTGTCGCCCGTGCGGTGGTGATGCGCATGGCGGATGCGGTACAGGGCCGGGTCGCGGTTCGTCATGATGGGCGAGGCCATCGCGTCCTCGCTCATCCTGGCGCGCAGCACGTGTTCGCCGTCCTTGTACTTGCCGGCCTTCATGTCACGGAAGATCTGCAGCGATTCCTCGACCGGACGGTCGCGGAATGGCGAGTTCGTGCCCGGCGTGCCGAAGTTGCCGCGGTTGCGCGACATGTCTTCGGCGCTCTGGCTGTCGACGTAAGCCTTGCCGTTCTGGATCAGGTATTCGGCCATCGCGTACAGCTGGTCGAAGTAGTCGCTGGCGTAGTGCAGATATTCCTGCCCGCCTTGCTCCCACGTGAAGCCCAGCCACTTGACGCTGTCCATGATCGTGTCGACGTATTCCTGGTCTTCCTTTTCCGGATTCGTATCGTCGAAACGAAGATGGCAGCGGCCCTGGTAGTCGCGTGCCAGCCCGAAGTTCAGGCAGATGGATTTGGCGTGGCCCACGTGCAGGTAGCCGTTCGGCTCCGGCGGGAAGCGCGTGATCACGGACGGCATGCCGGCACGCGTGTGGGTGCCCGCGGCGAGGTCGGATTCGACGATCGCGCGGACAAAATTCGGCGACGGGGTGGCCGCCGCAGCGTTCTTGTCGTTACTCATGAAGCCTATCTTGAATGGGTATGATTCCCGGCATTTTACCGTACAAGACGGCATCCGGTCCGCTATGTGGCCAAGCGCACGGTTCGCGTGATGGGCAGTCCGCATACTGGGATGCCTGTCAAGTTGGCGCTTTCTATAGGATAATCTCGGTTTAATGTTTTTTCGGCCACAGCCGGAGAGTTCCAAGTGGAAAATTTATACGCGATCCTCGGCGTCGCGCCGAATGCCAGCGACGACGACATCAAGAAGGTCTACCGTTCGCTCGCCATGCGCTACCACCCGGACCGCAACCAGGCGCCGGGCGCGGAAGCGCGCTTCAAGGCCGTCACGAAGGCGTACGAGATGCTGTCCGACCCGATCAAGCGGGCGGAATACGACCAGAGCGTGAACCACCGCATCGTGCTCGACGCGGAGACCGAAGCCTTCGAATTGTGGCGCTCGGTGTTCGCACTGAACGGCGTCAATTTGGTCAACTGAGCTCCCTGCCTGAACACGTTCCAACAGAATACGAGTCAATCATGAAAAAAGTACATCCGGAGTTCGCTTTCCAGTCGCGCGAGCTGGAAGGCCAGATCGAAGGCACCCTGGGTGACCCGCCCAACCGCAAGAACTACGACATGATGGTGCAGGCCCTCGTGTCCGAATACGCCAACGGCGACGGCCTCGACGACGTCAACATGATGGCGTTCGCGCTCGTCGACCGCATCCGCTTCACGGACCCGAAAGGCCTGATCCGCGAAGCCTACGACTACGAGGGCGGCGACCCGGCCAAGGTGTTCGCGATGGCCAACTGCGACGGCGACGACGAAGGCCGCGCGATGTATGCCGCCATCTGCGACAACCATCCGGAACTGGCGCGCCAGGCCATCGTGACGGCGTTCCTGTACAAGAACCAGGCCCGCTGGGAAGACGACGACCAGTCGCTCGACCAGCTTGCGAAAGACGACGAAGGCGACGACGAGGAACTCGACGAAACCTCCGTGGGCGACGATTTCTCCCAGCTGTTCGACCAGGATGGAGGTGAGCGCGAATGAGCGACGACAACAAATCCAACCTGCCCGCGCTGAGCAAGCAGGTCGGCGAACTCGTGCTGGCCGGTTCGCTGCACCACGCCGAGGAAGCGCTGTCGCAGGCCGCCGACGAGCATGGCGACTACGCCGTGGCCGAAGTGCTGTCCACGCTGCCCCCGCAGGTGACGGCGCTGCACCTGGCCGGCTTCGACGGTGCCAAGACGTCGGTGGCGACCCTGCTGGTGCCGCCGAAGGCCTGGGCCGAAAGCCTCGCCTACCTCGCCGCCACGTGGCCGGACGACATGATCGAGGACGACCCCGAGCGCATCGCGGAAAACCTGTTCAACCACATCCACGGCATCGTCTACGCGACGGATGACGACGGGCGCCGCCACGAGCTGCTGACGGAAGCGTCCGCCACCGACTACGGCGCGACCGCGTTCGCCATCGTGTGGTCGCTGGCGCCGCGCGAGATCCTCGAAGTGGCCGGCGAGATCAACAACCGCGGCCCGCACATCAACGTGCACACGACGTCCGACAGCGACATCGTGCCGCTCGCCGTCGACCTGGCCAAGGCCAGCGAGGACGGCTGGCAGCGCTCGCTGCTGGAACTGTTCCCGGAATACCGCAACACGGCCGACCTCGCGGACGTCGAGTTGCCGGACGATCCGGACGAGGAGACGGAATTCCAGCAGCGCGGCACGCGCGAACTGCTGTACCGCCTGCGCAAGCAGGTGCCGTCCGTCCGCAGCCTGCAGCGCCGCAGCGGGCGCCGCAGCATGGGCACGGACATCTTCTCGTGACGGGGGCGAGCGCATCGATGCTGCCGGCTATCGTCATCGAAAAACTGCCCCGGCTGATCCGCGCGATCCGGCTGATTCCCGGGAACGCCAATGCCGACGAGGCGGCCGGCCTCGCCGACGAGCTGGCCGGCATCACGGCGATGGTGGCCGAGAAGTTCACCAACGACCGCACGGCCGAAGGCATCCAGCGCGCGCAGCTCCTGAGCATCGGCTGCGTGTCGCTGGGGCTGGAACATCTTGTTGAAACGGATGATCCCCAGGGCGACCTGGACGCGCTCGACGTGCTGCTCGGCGAGGGCGCGGAATTCGTGTTCCAGCAGGGCTTCCGCCTGATCCGCGACCTGGCGGCGCTGCCGGAGGACACCTTGATCGGGGAATTCGACAACGACCCCGTGTACTCGGCGCGGCGCCTGAAGGAGCTGTTCGTCGACATTTGCACGGCCGACCCGGGCGAGACGTGGTCCGGCTACGAGCGCTACCTGGGACAGCTGAAGCAGCGCCGGGACGTGCAGGCCGTCGTGCGCGCCGCGCAATGGCTGCGCCGGCACCATTGGGAAGGCCCCGTCAAGGATCCGGACCTGAACGCGGAAGGCGTGATCGCGCTCGCGATCATCTTCGGCGTCGAAGGCGGCGGACGCATCGTCGCGCGCACGGGGCAGAAGGAATTCGAGCGCTTCGTGCAGACGGTCCGCAAGGCGAAGCCGGACTTCGACGCGGGCTGGGCGGCGCTGCTGGAACAGATCCCGGCAGCGCACCAGGCCATCATCGCCGACCGCATCCAGAGCTACCGCAACAGCATCCTCCTGCAGAACATCGCGGGCAAGGTGCCGCTGAAGGAGCTGTTCGTGGAGCTCGAGAACTATGCCGGTTCGGAGATCGACGCCGAATATCCCTGATCGTCAAATCCGGTAATTCAAGGGGCAGGTGCTGAGCTCGTCAATACGGTTCGTGCGCCCCCCGATTCCCATCAGGGCTACCATGACGCTCCAGCCCCGCATCCCGTGCGGATGCGGTATCGAGCCATCAATGCAAGGAGTACGTCATGTTGCAAGCAAACGAAATCCAGCAGCGATTCACTCATATTCAGCAAACCATTCAGGAAGCCCAGCAGGCCTGCCAGCAGGATGCGCCCAACGAGATCCGCGACTGCATCGAAAAACTGTCGCGCGAAGCCAGCCAGGCGCAGAGCGTGATGCAGTCGAACGACCAGCAGCGCATCCAGCAATGCGTGGACAGCCTGGAAGACATGGGCGACGAAGCCAAGCGCATCAGCCGCTCGCTGCCGACGATGCCCGCCCACGTCGAAGCCGCGGTGACCCGCGTGCATGCCGAACTGTCGGACCTGAAGCACAAGCTGCACTGACAGGCCTCACACGACGCCGCCCTCGCGCAGGGCGGCGATCTCCGCGTCGGTCTTGCCCAGCACGTCGCGCAAGACTTCCTCCGTGTGCTCGCCCAGCAGCGGCGGCGCCTTGTCGCTCGTGGCCGGCGTGGCCGACATGCGCATCGGGCTGCGCACCAGTTTCACTTGCCCCGCGGTCGGATGCGGCAGGGCGATCTCCATGCCGCGCGCGCGCACCTGCTCGTTGGCGAACACCTCGTCCAGGTCGTTGATCGGACCGCACGGCACGCCCACGGCTTCCAGCAGCGCGATCCACGCCGCGCGCGGCCGCTCGCGTACCATGTCCGCCAGCAGCGGCACGAGCACGTCGCGGTTCTGTACGCGTGCGGGATTGGTGGCGAAGCGCGGGTCGCGCGCCAGTTCCGGGCGGCCGCCCGCTTCCACGAACTTCTGGTACTGGCCGTCGTTGCCGGCGGCGACGATGATGTGGCCGTCGCTGCACGCGAACGTCTGGTACGGCACGATGTTCGCGTGCGCATTGCCCCAGCGTGTCGGCCGCTTGCCGCTGTTCAGGTAATTGCTGCCGACGTTCGCCAGCATCGCGACCTGCGTGTCCAGCAGCGCCATGTCGATGTGCTGGCCTTCGCCGGTGCGGTCGCGGTGGGTCAGCGCGGCGAGCACGGCGACGGTCGCGTACATGCCCGTCATCAGGTCCGTCAGCGCGACGCCCACTTTCTGCGGGCCGCCACCCGGCAGGTCATCGCGTTCGCCCGTTACCGACATCAGCCCGCCCATGCCCTGGATCAGGAAGTCGTAGCCGGCGCGGTGCGCGTACGGCCCGTCCTGGCCGAAGCCCGTGATCGAGCAGTACACGAGGTCCGGCCTGATGGCCTTCAGCGTGTCGTAATCGAGGCCGTAGCGCTTGAGGTGGCCGACCTTGAAGTTCTCGATGACGACGTCGCAATGGCGCACCAGTTCGCGCAGCAGCGCCTGGCCCGGTTCGCTCGCGATGTCGACCGTGAGCGAGCGCTTGCCGCGGTTGGCCGACAGGTAGTAGGCGGCTTCGGTGGTGGGCCGGCCATCGGCGTCCGGCGCGTACGGCGGGCCCCAGGCGCGCGTGTCGTCGCCGGCGCCGGGGCGCTCGATCTTGATGATGTCGGCGCCAAGGTCGGCGAGATTCTGCGAGCACCACGGCCCGGCCAGCACGCGCGACAGGTCGAGCACGCGGATGTGGCCCAGCGCGCCCTGCAGGCGATTGTCCGGACCGTTGTGCGGTCCGTTCGGAATGAATGCCATCTGGTCTCCGATTCGATGAGTTGTTCTCGGCGCGGATTATACGTCGCGCTCGTCGCGCTCCCGCGAGCGGGCGTCGTCCAGCGCGGCGGCGAATGCGTCGCGTTCGCGGTCGACGATGTCGTCGACCATGCGCTCGTCCAGCCCCATCCCTTCGAGCACGAAGGCCGACAACTGCAGGCTCGCTTCGAGCGTCTCCGGCACGACGACGTTGGCACCGGCCCGCTTGAGGGCGCGTGCGTGTTTTTCGTCGCGCGAGCGCGCGTACAACTGCACGTGCGGGAACTCGCGCCGGATGCCGCGCACGGCCTGCAGCGCGGAGGCTGGATGATCCATCGTCAGCACGATTGCCGGCGCCTCGTCCGCATGCACGCGGCGCAGCAGTTCCGGCCGCGCCGCGTTGCCGAAATAAACGGGCACGCCGTTCGCGTGCAGCTGCGAGACGAGCTTCGCGTCGTTCTCGAACGCGACGTAGGGAATCTGCTGGGCCGCGAGCAGCTTGGCCAGCTGCTGGCCGACGCGTCCGAAACCGGCGATGATCACGCGGCCCCGCGCCGCATCGAGTTCGTTGTCGGCCAGGTGAGCCGCGGCGCCCCGGGGCTCCGCCGCCGAGCGTTCGCCGATCGCATGGCCGATGCGCGCCAGCAGCGGCGTGATGCTGGCCGTCGGCCTGTCGCTGTTCATCACGCGCGCGCCGAGGGCGCCATCCAGCAGCTTCGACGCGGTCGCGTAGCCGATCACGATGAACGCGAATTCGCCGCCCTGGCCCAGCAGCAGGCCGCCTTCGATCGCGCGGCCCCACGGCAGGCCGCCGAGCCGCAGCAGCGGCGCGACGACGAGGCCCTTGAGCAGGACGAGGCCCAGCACGGCGCACGCGAGCCACAGCGGCGCGTGCAGGATCTGCAGCGCGTCCATGCCCATGCCGACCGTCATGAAGAACAGCCCCATGAGCAGGCCCTTGAACGGCTCGACCATCAGCTCGACCTCGTGCTTGAATTCCGTTTCCGCGAGAAGGAGTCCGGCGATCAGCGCACCGAGCGCCATCGACAGGCCGGCCAGGTGCGACAGCGCGGCGATGCCGAAGGTCGACAGCAGGATCAGGGCCATGAACACGTCCGGCTGGCGATGGCGGGCAAACGCGCGGAACAGCGGGTGCACGACCTTGCCGCCGACGAGGTAGATGAGGGCGATGGCGACGGCCGCCTTGGCCATCGCGAGCAGGGCGATCAACGCGACGTTCGCGCCGCCGCCTTCGTTCTTGCCGAGCGCCCCGATCAGGATCAGGATCGGCACGACGGCGAGATCCTGCAGCATCAGCACGGCGAACGCGGCCTGGCCGACTGGGCTCGCGGTGCGCTGGCTCTCGGCCAGCAACTGCATCACGACGGCCGTCGACGACAGCGACAGCACGAGGCCCAGCACGAGCGCCGCGCCGAGCCGCTGGCCGAGCAGAAGATACGCCGCACCGCCGATCAGTGCGGCGCACAGCACTACCTGCGCGCTGCCGGTGCCGAACACCCAGCGCCGCATGGCCCACAGGCGCGCGGCGGACAGCTCCAGGCCGATCATGAACATGAGGAACAACACGCCCAGCTCGGCGAGCATGGCGACGTTGTCGTTGTTGGGGAACGTGAACAGGCCGAGCGGCGCGAAATCCTGCGCCATGCGCCCGAGCCCGAACGGGCCGAGGAGGGCGCCGACGGCGAGGAAGCCCAGCACCTGGTTGATGCGCAGGCGCTGCAGCAGCGGGATCAGGATGCCGGCAAGGGCGAGGAATAACAGGATTTCGCGCAGGAAGGGGAAGGCGTGTTGCTCTTGCACGGATGGCCTTTATTGGACAGGGATCCCGGCAATTTTAACGCGTGGGCTCGGGGAGCCCACCCTACGGCATCGACAAATCGTAGAGTGGGCACCCCGTGCCCACGCGGTGCCGCCGTCACGCCTGCCGACTCTCTGCCATCAGGATCACTTCCTCCATCTCCTGGTCGATCTCGTTGCGCAGCTCGAGATAGCGTCCCAGCGCATGGTCCAGCGACGGCAGCAGGATCCCGCGCTCGCTGTGCAGCCCCGTGTAGCGCGGCCGCGGCGCCGCGAAGCCGTACGACTCGGACGCTACGGCTTCCAGCCGGCTGGAGTCAACGCCCGCGCGCGCCGCCGCCTGTTCGGCCAGCTCGGCCCACGTCAGCGTGCCGACGTTGGCCAGGTGCCAGACGCCGGACTCGCCGTCGATCGCGAGGTCCAGGCAGGCGTGCACGAGGTCGGGCACGTACGTCGGCGACACGGCCATGTCGCGCGCGGCGCGGAACGGTTCGCCCCGCTCCAGCGTCTGCAGCGCGAGGGTGACGAAGTTGTACTTGTCCCACGGGCCGAAGAAGGCGCTCGTGCGCACGACGAGGGCGCCCGGGTGCTTGTCCTGCACGCGCAGCTCGGCCTCGGCCTTGCTGCGGCCGTAGACGTTCAGCGGCGCGACCGCATCGCTTTCCACGTACGGCCGGTCGAGCGCGCCGTCGAACACGAGGTCGCTGGAGAACGTCGTCAGGTGCACGCCGTGGCGGGCGCACGCGGCGGCCAGGATCGCGGGGCCGATCGCGTTCTCGCGGAAGCAGCGCTCGGCGTCGCGCTCGGCATCGTCCACGCGCACGTAGCCCGCCGTGTTGACGACGGCCCAGGGCCGGTACTTGTCCAGCGCGCGTTCGACGGAGGCCGGGTCCGTGATGTCCATGTCCTGGCGCGACAGCAGCCGGTACGCGAGGTTGCGCTTGCGGCA
>NZ_JBKYMO010000057.1:0-19061 GCF_047302915.1 Massilia sp. CT11-108
GCTGACGGCCCGCGCGCGAGGGCCGTCAGCTTGTCCGACGCGAGGCTGTCCGGCACGCCCGGCACGTGGTGCCACGTGTCGAAGCGGCCCGTCGGGATGTCGAAGTGCTGCAGGCCGTCGGCCGTCGCGAGCCACAGGCCTTCCTTGCCGTCGTCGAGGATGGCGCGAATGTGGCGGTTGCCGTTGCCCCGCTTGGCCGGTTCGTCGGGCACGAAATGGCTGAACGTGCCGGTCTTCGGTTCGTAGCGATCGAGCCCGCCGTCCGTGCCGATCCACAGCCGGCCCTTGCGGTCGGCGTACAGCACGCGCACCCAGTTGTTGGCGAGCGTCTTCGGATCGCCGACGACGTTGCGGAAATTCGTGAAGCGGTAGCCGTCGTAGCGCGACAGGCCGGACTGGGTGCCGAACCACATGAAGCCGTCCGGGTCCTGGACGATGGACAGCACGGATTCCTGCGCGAGGCCGTCGTCCACCGACAGGTGCTCGAAGCGCAGGGTCGGGGTCGGCGCCGCGTGGGCGACAACGGCCCACAACAGCGCGAGGACCAGGAACAGGCATCGTTTCATGCTTCGAAAAACTCCAGTACGTCGCGGCGCCGGACATAGGTGTCGCGCTGGCCCAGCGCCATCAGTTCGCGCGTATAGCCGCCTTCGAACAGCAAATAGGACGCCAGCGAGGCGCCGCGCGCCTCGATCGCCCCGATCCCGCCCAGCAGCGTGCGCACGGGCCCCGGCAGGTTGACCGCGTGGCGCGCCGCGATGTCGTCCAGGCGTTCCGACGGCACGATCGCGAGCAGGTCGATGCGGCGCAGCGGCGTCTTCGCCAGCGCCTCCTCCGGCAGCATGGACAGCGTCTCGTTGACGCGCTGCAGGCGCTCGATATCCATCGCGAGGCCGTCCAGGAAGATCGACGACAGCGCGTGGCCGGCGATCTGCGCCAGGCTCGGATAGCGCACGTGCACCGGCAGGTGGTTCACGGTCTCGTTCATGCGCCCCGCCCCCACGACGAGCACGCGGCGCGCGCCCAGGTGGATCGCGGGCGCGATCGGCGCCAGCTGGCGCATCGAACCGTCGCCGCAGTATTCCAGGTGGCCGTCGAAGTACAACGGCACGGCCGGGAAGATGAACGGCAAGGCGCTCGACGCGAGCAGGTGCTCGACGCCGATCTGTCCCTGCAGGGCGAGGCGCTGGTGCCGCTTCCACGGTGCGATCTCGCGTTCGCTCTGGTAGAACGTGACGTGCTGGCCGCCGCTGTACGACGATGCGGTGACCGCGAGGGCGTCCAGGCAGCCGCTGGCCAGCGCCGCGTCCAGGCGCGGCAGGTCGAGCATGCGGTGCAGCAGGCCCACGAGCGGCGTGTTGTCGAGCAGCGACGTCGGCGGCGCCGCGTGCCACTGGCGCAGCATCCAGCCGAACGACAGCAGCGACAGCCAGCGCGCGCCGGAGCGCAGCACGCCCAGCGAATCGGCGCGGTAGACCTGCGTGACATCGATGCCCTCCCACACGTCCGCCAACTGGTCGACGGCGTCGCCGAAGTCGTCGGCGCGGCAGGCCAGGCCGGCCGCGTTGAGTGCGCCGGCGGACGTGCCGCAGATGATCTCGAACGGATTGCGCGCAGCGGGCCAACCCGCCTCCCCCAGGATGCGGGAGATCGCCTGCAGGACCCCCGCCTGGTAGGCCGCACGCGCGCCGCCACCGCTGAGGATCAAACCCGTTTTACATTCAATATCCACGGAGCAAGATTAGCAAACTCTGCCGATCTTGAGGGGAATAATTGTTTCTCAACCAACAATTAAAGCGACTTTTAGTCACCTTTTGCAACACCTTCCCTGCGCGGATCGGCACCGCCGAACCACAAGGGCACGCCGTGGATCTCCATGCGTGCAATGCCCTGCAGGCCGGACGTCTGCTCGAACACGCGCACGTCATGGCCGCGCGCTTGAAGGGCCTTCACCTCGGACAGCGGGAAGCGCCCGGCCTCCAGCTCGGTCGGGCCGTTGCGGCTGCCGAAGTTCGGCAGCGAGATCGCCTGCTGCATGTCGAGGCCCCAGTCGAGCGTGCCGACGAGGACCTTGGCCACGTAATTGATGATCAGCGGACCGCCCGGCGAACCGACCGCTTCGACGAATCTGCCCGTCTTCTTGTCGAACACGATCGTGGGGCTCATCGCGCTGCGCGGGCGCTTGCCCGGCTGCACGCGGTTGGCGATCGGCCCGTTCGCGTCGCGCGAATCGAACGAGAAATCGGTGAGCTGGTTGTTGAGGATGAAGCCGTCGACCATCTGGCGCGAGCCGAACGCGTCCTCGACGCTCGTCGTCATCGACAGGCCCGCGCCATACGAATCGACGGCGACGATGTGCGACGTCGAATGCGCCTCGATCGAATTGTCCAGGCCCCAGTGCCACGCCGTCTCCACGCCCGGCGGATGGCCGGCTTGCGCCTTGCCCATCGACCGCTGCTTGACGAGGCTCGCGCGCTGCGACAGATAGCCCTTGTCCAGCAGCGCGGGGATGCCGCGGCCCGGCAGCGGGACGAAATCCGTGTCGGCGGCGTAGCGGTCGCGATCCGCATACGCGAGGCGGCCCACTTCCGAGAACACGTGCACGGCGTCCGCGCCCGGGATGCCGTTCGCGGGCGCCAGCGCCTTCATGTCGCGCGTCTCGAACATGCCGAGCATCTGCGCGACGGCGATCCCGCCCGACGACGGCGGCGGCATGCCGCACACCGTGTACGCGCGGTAGTCGTTGCAGACCGGCTCGCGCAGCTTGGGCTGATACGCGGCGATGTCGGCCGCGGTCAGCAGGCCGGGATTGGTCGGGTGGCTCTTGACCTTCGCCTCGATGTCGCGCGCGATGCGCCCCGTATAAAACACCTCGGCGCCGCCGGCGGCCAGTTCGCGCAGGGTGCGCGCCAGCTCGGGATTCTTCAGCACGTGGCCGACGGGCCAGGGCTTGCCGTCCGGCGCATAGAAGTAGGCGCGCGCGGTCGGGTCCTTGCGCAGATAGCGGTCCTCGGCCAGCAGGCTGTTCAGGCGCGGGCTCACCGCGAAGCCTTGCTCGGACAGGCGGATCGCGGGCTGGAACAGCGTCTTCCACGCCAGCTTGCCGTGCTGGCGATGGGCCAGCGCCAGCATGCGCAGCACGCCCGGCGCACCCGTCGAACGGCCGCCCACGATGCCTTCGGCCCGCGACATCGGCGTACCGTCCGCATGCTGGAACAGATGCTCGTCCGCCTTCGACGGCGCCGTCTCGCGGCCGTCGAACGCCTGCACCTTCTTGCCGTCGTAATACATCAGGAACGCGCCGCCGCCGATGCCGGACGATTGCGGCTCGACGAGCGTGAGCACCAGCTGCGTCGCGATGGCGGCGTCGATCGCCGTGCCGCCCTGTTTCAGCATCTCGTAGCCCGCTTCGACGGCCAGCGGATTCGCCGCCGCCACCATGTACTTGCGGGCGGTCCAGCCGGCCTTCTCGGTATAGCCGCTGGCGGCCTCGGGGGACTGCTGCAGCGCCGAAGCATCCTGGGCGAATGCAGCGACGGGGTTCAGGGCGGCGGTCAACACACCGCCCAGAAGGAGAGCTATTAACTTCGGGGCGAGCAACTTCTTCGTCATACGATTTCTCCGGGAATACCAGAGGGCATCGTACCCGAAATCGCTCAAGGGCTCACTTCGGCTGCATGCGGATGGCGCCGTCCAGGCGGATCGTCTCGCCATTCAGCATGACGTTCTCGATGATGGTCTTCGCCAGGTGCGCGTACTCGCGCGGCATGCCGAGGCGCGGCGGGAACGGGACCATCTTGCCCAGCGAATCGCGCACTTCCTGCGGCATGCCCATCAGCATCGGCGTCTCGAAGATGCCCGGTGCGATCGTCATCACGCGGATGCCGCTGCGCGACAGGTCGCGCGCCATCGGCAAGGTCATGCCGGCCACACCCGCCTTCGATGCGCCGTATGCCGCCTGGCCGATCTGGCCGTCGAACGCGGCGACGGACGCCGTGTTGACGATCACGCCGCGCTCGCCGTGTTCCAGCCCCTCTTCCTTGCCCATCGCATCGGCCGCCAGGCGGCACATGTTGAAGGTGCCGACGAGGTTGATGTTGATGGCGCGCTGGAACGCGTCCAGCGGATGCGGGCCGTCCTTGCCGACCGTCTTGATGGCCGGCGCGACGCCGGCGCAGTTGACGAGGCCGCGCAGGCTGCCCAGTTCGAGCGCCGCCGCCACGACGGCCTGGCCGTCCGCTTCCGACGTCACGTCGCATTTCACGAACCGTGCCGCGGCGCCCATTTCGGCCGCCAGCGCCGCGCCGGCTTCCTGCTGCACGTCGGCCAGCACGACCTTGCCGCCCGCCTCGACGATGGTGCGCGCGGTGGCCGCGCCCAGGCCCGAGGCGCCGCCCGTCACGATGAACACGTTATTCTGGATTTGCATCTGTCTCCCTTTCGTTATCTTCCGCTTGTTTTCCGTTTACGTAAACGTCAATTAGCGGATTCTAGCGAGGGTTGGCCAAAACGTCAAAAACATGTGACGGTGGTCCCGTTCCGCGCACATGCGCGGCCCGTGCTGCTGACGCCGGCATTGCCGCCCGCGTTGAAGGTATTGCCGGCCCCATCCGTGCAAACGATGCCCTGGCAGCCGCGGATGACACTGGTGCTGGGCACGGTGGGCTGAGGCGCCGTTGCGGGAGGAGGAATCGGGACGGCGGCCGTCGCGGGCGGTGTCGCGCCGGACCGCAACGGCCGCGGCGCCATCGCCCCTTCTCCCTGCCACGCCGGATGGCGGCGTGCGGCGCGGCGGCGCAATTCCTCAATCTGCTTGTCGCTCGGTTTCTTCTCGGACTTCTCGGGCGGTGAGGCCTGGCGCGTCAACGTATCCGCTTCGTCGTGCACCTCGGCCGGGTCCTTGCGGACGGCGTCGGCGCCCTGCTGCGCGCGCGGATTCAGCACGGGGCCATAGCTCAGCGGCGCCGGCGGCGGCGTGCGCGCCGGCTTGGCCGTGGTCGCTTCATCGGCCACGGCGGCGTCGCGGTTGGCCTGCTCCGTACGCTGGACCTGGTTCTGCGCCTGCGCCATGCACGACCACGCCAGCAGCATGCATGCAGTCAGTACATATCGTTTCGATTCCATGATGGGTCGCTCCTCGCGTTCCATTATCGGCCGCACGGCGCCTTGCCGGCGCGCTGCTGTGCGTCGGATGTGTGTCAGGTGAGCGTCAGTTTCCTGCGCCACGCTGTCAAGCTGCCACGATGCATGTTTTTCAAACAAAAACGACACAGGAGACGACCATGCAGACCCTGCAGGAGATGTATCGCGCCAAACGCGGCAGTGCCTTCGATGCCCTCAACCACGTCCGTGACGGCGACATGATCGTCGTCCCGACCGGTGTCGGCGAACCGCCCACCCTGCTGCACGCGCTGTCGCAGGAATGCCGTGGCTTCCACGACGTCCAGGTGGCGCAGATCCTCGCGATGCGCAAATACGGCTACTTCGCGCCCGAATGCGGGCCGCACGTGCGCCACGCGGCGCTGTTCTTCGGCGGCGCGTCGCGCGCGGGCGGCCAGGGCGGCTGGTGCGACTTCATCCCGAATTATTTTTCCGAGATCCCGATGCTGATCGAACGGGGCCTGATGCCGTCCGACGTCGTGTTCGCGATGGCGTCGCCGATGAGCGCATCCGGCCACTTCGCCCTCAGTCTCGGCACGGATTACACGATGGCGGCCGCCGCCAAGGCGCGCGCCGTCGTGCTGGAAGTGAATCCGCACGTCCCGTTCACGCACGGCCAGTGCCACGTGCACATCTCGAAGGTGACGGCGCTGGTCGAAAGCGAAGACCCGATCATGGAAGTGGGCCTGCCCCACATCGGCCCCGTGCAGGAAGCGATCGGCCGTCTCGTGGCCGAGCACATCGAGGACGGTTCCACCCTGCAGATCGGCTACGGCGGCATTCCGGACGCCGTCGTCATGCAGTTGACGGACAAGCGCGACCTCGGCATCCACACGGAGATGATCGGCGACGGCATTTTACGACTCGTGGAAGCGGGCGCCGTCAACAACCGCCGCAAGACCCTGTTGCCGGGCAAGATGGTGGCGACGTTCGCGCTCGGCTCGCGCCGCCTGTACGAATTCATGCACCACAATCCGATGCTGGAGATGCATCCGTCGAACTTCACGAACGACCCGTACATCGCCGGGCAGAACGACAAGCTCGTGTCGATCAACGCCAGCCTGCAGGTCGACCTGCTCGGCCAGTGCGGCAGCGAAAGCATCGGGCACCTGCCCTATTCCGGCACGGGCGGCCAGGTCGATTTCGTGCGTGCCGCGAACCGTTCGCGCGGCGGCAAGTCGTTCATCGTGCTGCCGTCCACGGCGAAGGACGGCACAGTCTCGCGCATCGTGCCGACCCTGTCGCCCGGCACGCACGCCACCACCAGCAAGAACGACGTCAACTATGTCGTCACGGAATGGGGCGTGGCGCAATTGCGCGGCAAGTCGGCGAAGCAGCGCGCGCAGGCGCTGATCGGGATCGCGCATCCGGACTTCCGGCCGTGGCTGCGCGAGGAAGCGGACCGCATGTGCGTGTTCTGAAATGAAAAACGGGACCGCGCGGGTCCCGTTCGTGTGACCGGCGTTACCGGTCAGTTGGGCAGTTCGCCGATGGCGCCGCGGGCCTGCCCGGCGCCGAGCGCGCCGGCCATGCCGTAGACCAGCAGCGCACGCTGCAGTTCGGCGCGTTCGGCAACGTCGGCCTGCTGCATGCTGTCCTGGCGCGGTGCGTCGGTGGGCTCAAGGCCGAGGGCGTCGGTTACGCCCTTTCCTCGCAGATTGGTCGTCATGGTTTTCTCCATTTGGTTAGTAAGCTGGCGCGGCTTGTTCAATAAACAAAACCGCTGATGACGCTACTGTACCGCAACGGAGGCTAACTCGTCGCCATCTGTTTTGTTTTTACACCTATCTTCTTTCCGGGTGAAAATTTACTACACAATCCCCCATGCCGTGTCATGATGGCGCCTCGACGCGACCAGGAGACATGAATGAAACGAGTTGACGAGATCGGCAACGACGAACACGTGCGCGGCCCGGCGGATGCGGCGCTGACGGTGATCGAATATGCGGACTTCCAGTGCCCGTACAGCGCGCGCGCCCACTTCGCGCTGCGCGACCTGGACGAGCGGTTCGGCGGCATCCGCCTGGTCTACCGTCACCTGCCGCTGGCGCACCTGCACCCGCTCGCCGAGCTGGCGGCGGAAGCGGCCGAGGCCGCCGGCGGCCAGGACCGGTTCTGGGACATGCACGACGCGCTGTACGAACAGCAGCGCCAGGTGTTCGACAAGCAGGATCTCGCCGTGCTGGCGGAGAGCCTCGATCTCGACATCGAGCGCTTCCGCACCGAGGTCCTGGAACGCCGCCACCGCGCACGCGTGCAGGCGGATGCCGAACGCGCCCAGCACGACGGCGCGACCGGCACCCCGACCTTCTACATCAACGGCGTGCGCTACCGCGGCGATTCGGACCGCGCATCGCTGGAAAGTGCGCTCAGCGAGGCGCTCGGGCGCTGAACCGCTGCTTTCGAGGCTGCCCCTGCGGGTGCCTGCGCGGTCGCAGCGGGTTTGCCGTACAGCGCCTGCGGTTCCGTCACGGCCAGCCAGCCGCCGGCCGGCAGCAACGGGACAAGCAGCAGCGCCACGATGTTGATGATCTTGATGAGCGGATTCACGGCCGGCCCGGCCGTGTCCTTGTACGGATCGCCCACCGTGTCGCCCGTGACGGCCGCCTTGTGCGCATCGGAGCCCTTCCCGCCGTAGTGATTGTCCTCGATATATTTCTTGGCGTTGTCCCAGGCACCGCCACCCGTCGTCATCGAGATCGCGACGAAGAGTCCGGTCACGATCGTCCCCATCAGCATGCCGCCCAGCGCCGCGGGCCCCAGCAGCATGCCGACGAGGATCGGCACGATCACGGGCAGCAGGGACGGCAGCACCATTTCGCGGATCGCGGACGCCGTCAGCATGTCGACGGCCTTGTCGTATTCCGGCTTGCCGGCGCCCGTCATGATGCCGACGATGTCGCGGAACTGGCGCCGCACCTC
The DNA here is from genome assembly GCF_047302915.1 of Massilia sp. CT11-108. Taxonomy (NCBI): domain Bacteria; kingdom Pseudomonadati; phylum Pseudomonadota; class Betaproteobacteria; order Burkholderiales; family Oxalobacteraceae; genus Massilia; species Massilia sp. CT11-108. Next base: position 8,083 of record NZ_JBKYMO010000057.1, read on the forward strand.
GATCACGACGGCGCCCGCCGCCCGCCCCACCGCTTCCATCGCCAGCGCGCCGAACAGATAGGGCACGAGGCCGCCGATGAACAGGCCCACGATCACCATCGGATTCGACAGCTCGAACGCGATATGTGTGCCGTGCGCCTCCAGCGCATGCGTGTAGTCGGCGAACAGCACGAGGGCGGCCAGCCCCGCGGAGCCGATGGCGTACCCCTTGGTGACGGCCTTCGTCGTGTTGCCGACGGCGTCCAGCGGGTCGGTGACGGCGCGCACCTGGTCCGGCATGCCGCTCATCTCGGCGATGCCGCCGGCGTTGTCGGTGATCGGGCCGTAGGCATCCAGCGCGACGATGATGCCGGCCATCGACAGCATGGCGGTGGCCGCGATCGCGATGCCGTACAGGCCGCCCAGCTGGAACGCGACGAGGATGGCGATGCACACGACGAGCACGGGATACGCGGTGGACTTCATCGACACGCCCAGCCCCGCGATGATGTTGGTGCCGTGGCCCGTCGTCGACGCTTCCGCGATGTGCCGCACGGGGGCGAACTCCGTGGCCGTGTAGTACTCGGTGATGTAGACCATCAGGCCCGTGAGCGCGATGCCGACCGTGGCGCAGCCCAGCATGCGCCAGCGCATCGCGTCGTCCGGCCACACGAGCCACGTGACGACGGCGAACCCGATCAGCGACAGCGCGGCCGACCACCACAGCCCCGTGTACAGCGCGTACATGATCTTGTGGCCCGGATGGTTCTTCACGAGCGAGCAGCCGACGATGGACGCCAGGATGGAGATCCCGCCCAGCAGCAGCGGATACACGGTGCCGGTGCCGCCCATCCCGGGGATCACCAGCGCACCGAGCAGCATCGTGGCGATCAGGGTGACGACGTACGTTTCGAACAGGTCGGCCGCCATGCCGGCGCAATCGCCGACGTTGTCGCCCACGTTGTCGGCGATGACGGCGGGATTGCGCGGATCGTCCTCGGGAATGCCGGCCTCGACCTTGCCGACGAGGTCGGCGCCGACGTCCGCGCCCTTCGTAAAAATGCCGCCGCCCAGGCGCGCGAAAATCGAAATGAGCGACGCGCCGAATGCGAGGCCCACGAGCGGCTGGATGACCTCATGCTGCGTGAGGGCAGCGTCGGCGCGCAGCATCAGGATCCAATAGAACAGCGCCACACCCAGCAGGCCCAGCCCGACCACGAGCATGCCCGTGATGGCGCCGCCGCGGAAGGCGACGTTCAGCGCCTGGTCGAGCCCGGTCGCAGCCGCCTGCGCCGTGCGCACGTTGGCGCGGACGGACACGTTCATGCCGATGAAGCCGCAGGCCCCGGACAGCACCGCGCCGGCCAGAAAGCCGCCCGCGGTGGCCGCGCCGAGCAGGAAGTAGATGGCGATCAGCAGGACGACGCCCACGATGCCGATGGTGCGGTACTGGCGCGCCAGGTAGGCCGACGCCCCCTGCTGGATGGCCAGCGAGATTTCCTGCATGCGGCCGTTGCCGGGATCCTGGTGCAGGACCCAACTGCGCGACCACAATCCGTAGAATACCGCGATGACGCCGCACGCGACGGCGAAGATGAGCTGCGCGGATGCCATGTCGTCCCCCTCGTTCTTCGATCAAACCACCACAGAGTCGAAAGGCCGCGTGCGCTTAGTTGAGCTTCGTTGAGCTGATCTGCGGTACGGCCAACCTTGCTGCATTCGCCGCACAAGCGTGCGACAAAACTTTGATCTAAAAACCTGGACGGATGGCATTAGTCATCCGGAGCCAAAAAGAGCGGCTTGCGCCGCCCTGGCGCTCAGCCTTCGAGTGCCGCGAATGCGGCGTCGCGCACCTGTTCGACCGGGCCGACGCCCGAGATCTTGCGGTACTTCGGCGCGCCCGGCAGGCCCGATTCCGCCCACTTGTTGTAATAGCCGAGCAGGACTTCGGTCTGGTTGTGGTACACGGCCAGGCGTTTCTTGACCGTTTCTTCCGTGTCGTCGTCGCGCTGGACCAGCGGTTCGCCCGTCACGTCATCCTTGCCTTCGACCTTCGGCGGGTTGAACTTCACGTGGTAGACGCGGCCCGATGCCGGGTGGCTGCGGCGACCGCTCATGCGTTCGACGATCAGTTCGTCGGGCACGTCGATTTCCAGCACGTAGTCGATCTTCACACCGCTGTCCTTCATGGCGTCGGCCTGCGCGATCGTGCGCGGGAAGCCGTCGAACAGGTAGCCGTTGGCGCAGTCGGATTCCTTCAGGCGCTCCTTCACCAGGCCGATGATGATGTCGTCCGACACCAGCTGGCCCGCATCCATCACTTTTTTCGCAGCCAGGCCCAGCTCGGTGCCGGCCTTGATGGCCGCACGCAGCATGTCGCCGGTAGAGATTTGGGGGATGTTGTATTTTTCTTTGATGAAGTTCGCCTGGGTGCCTTTACCGGCGCCGGGGGCTCCTAACAAAATGAGACGCATGAAGGGATTCCTAAAGGTATTTAATAATTCTTGTAGAGGCGGTTATAGTCGGGAACAGATAACCGCATTGATGCATGTCTGACTAGCTGATACGAAACTTACCACAAAAGCAGCATCAAACGCCACTGACGGCGGCCGATCTCTCAGCCGTTTGACCTGGCGCAAGCAGCCTGAAGAGTAGTTTCTACGCGGATCAAGACGTGTAGAAAAGTCGCACGCGCTCCAGGTCGGCCGGCGTGTCGACGCCCGCATGGGGCGCCTCGGCCGTCACGTGCACGGCGATCGGCACGCCGTGCCAAAGCACGCGCAATTGTTCCAGGGCTTCGATGGATTCGAGCGGCGACGGTTCCAGCTGTGGGTAGCGTTGCAGGAACGCATTGCTGTACGCGTACAGGCCGATGTGGCGCAGGGGTACGTAACCAGCAGGCAGTTGCTCGCGGGTGGCAGCAAAGCCGTCGCGGTGCCAGGGGATCGTGGCCCGCGAGAAGTACAGCGCGCGCCCGAGCTTGTCCAGCACGACCTTCACCACGTTCGGGTTGAAGGCGTCGGCGACGTCGGAGAGCGGATGGGCGCAGGTGGCCATCGGCACGCTTGCTTCGATGCGCGCGGCGCAGGCGGCCAGCAGCGCGGGGTCGATCAGCGGTTCGTCGCCCTGCAGGTTGACGACGACGGCATCCGGCGCGAGGCCGAGCTGGTGCGCCACTTCCGCGATGCGGTCCGTGCCGGATGGGTGATCCGAACGCGTCATGCAGGCTTCCACGCCATGCGCGGCGCAGGCGGCGGCGATGTCGGCGTGGTCGGTGGCGACGATGATGCGGGACGCGCCCGATTGCTGCGCGCGTTCGGCCACGCGCACGACCATCGGCTTGCCGCCCAGGTCCGCGAGCGGCTTGTTCGGCAGCCGCGTCGACGCCAGGCGTGCCGGGATGATGACAACGAAACTCACGGGAATAGCCAATGCGTCAAAGCGCGGGCTCGACCTTGCGCGCCTCTTCGGCCCACATGATCGGAATGCCGTCGCGGATCGGATACGCGAGGCGGTCCGGGCGGCAGATCAGTTCCTGCGCTTTCTTGTCATATTCGAGCGGTCCCTTGCACAGCGGGCAGACCAGGATATCAAGCAGTCGGGCGTCCACGACATTTCTCCACGATTTGGGCAGCCAGCGCGGCATCGATCTGCGCGCCGACCGGCACGACCCACACGCGCGGGTCGTTGTTGATTGTTTCAAGTTGCCGACATTTTACTGCATCCTTCTCCGTCACCAGGATGACGTCGGCGTCGACGGCGCGGAACGGGTCGTCGAGGAAGTCGTGATGGTCGGGCAGCGGCAGCTCGGCGACGTCCAGGCCGGCGGCGCGCAGCAGCGCGAAAAAGCGCCCCGGATTGCCGATGCCGGCCGCCGCCAGCACACGTTTGCCCCGGAGGGCGGACAACGGCACGCGCTCGTCCGCATCCATCAGGCGCTCGGCATGGTCGCCCGCGAGGCGCATCTGCCAGGGATCGCCGCCCACCGCGGCGGCCAGCGCCGGCGTGATCTCAGGCGCGTTGACGACCGTGACATCGCGCCGGCGCGACGGCCGTTCGCGCAGCGGGCCGGCCGGCAGGGTCCAGCCGTTGCCGGTGCCGCGGCCGTCGAACAGGATGATTTCCACGTCGCGTGCGAGGGCGTAATGCTGCAGGCCGTCGTCGGTGATCAGCACGTCCACGTCGGGGTGCAGGTCCAGCAGATGGCGCCCCGCTTCCACGCGCTTGCGGCCGACGACGACCGGGCAGCCGGCACGAGCCGCGATCAGCAGGGGCTCGTCGCCGACATCCTGCGCACGCGACGCCGCCAGCACTTCACGGGGTGCCTCTTCGGCTCCGCCGTGGCCGCGCGAGATCACCCCGGGCCGCATACCGGCCGCGCGCAGTTGCTGCGCCAGCCAGATCGTCAGCGGGGTCTTGCCCGTGCCGCCGATGAAGATATTGCCGACGACGATGACGGGCACGGGCAGGCGTCCGGCCTTCAGCACGCCGGCGCGGTACAGGGCGACGCGCAGCGCGGTGAGCAGGCGGAACAGCAGGGACAGCGGCCACAGGGCCACGGCGAGGGGCCCGCGCCGGCGCCAGGCGCGGGGGAGTGTGGATTGGAGGGAAGATGCCATATGATGATCCGTCGTGCCCGCGAAGGCGGGGACCCAAGTTCTGCATGCGCTGTCGATACGCCGGCAAAATTAGGCCCCCGCCTGCGCGGGGGCGACGCTGCTTTCTGCTTACTTCTGCCCGCCCGTCTGCGCCGCAAACGTCAGCTTGTCGTACCCCGCCATGCGCGCCGCTTCCAGCACGTTGATGACCATCTGGTGCATCGCGAACTGGTCGGCGTTGACGATGATGACGGGATCCTTCACGGGCGCCGCCAGCGGCTGGCCGTTCGGGCCGGTGCTGGCCGCGCGTTTCAGGTCGTCGGCAAGGCTCGCCACGCCGTGGAACGCGACCGGCACGTTGTTCACCGTGTAATTACCCTTGGCATCGACCGTGACGTTGATCTCGAACGGCTTCTCGATCGCCTTCTCGGCATCGGCCGTCGGCAAGGTGATCTGCAGTTCGGTGAACTTGCTGTATGTGGTCGTCACCATCAGGAAGATCAGCACGACCAGCAGCACGTCGATGAACGGGATCAGGTTGATTTCCGGATCCTCGCGTTTGCGGCCGCGGCGGAAGTCGATCATTTGCGTGCACCGTGGACGACGTCGACGAATTTCACGGCCTGCAGTTCCATGTCGATGATGAAGCTGTCGACCAGCGCGCGGAAGTGGCGGTAGAACACGAGGGCCGGCATCGCGATCGCCAGGCCGAACCCCGTGTTGTACAGCGCCACCGAGATACCGTGCGCCAGCTGGGCGGGATTCGTGCCGCTCGCATTCTGCGCGCCGAAGATCTCGATCATGCCGACCACGGTGCCGAACAGGCCCATCAGTGGTGCCAGCGACGCGATCGTGCCGAGCGTCGTCAGGAAGCGTTCCAGCACGTGGGCGACGCCCCTGCCCGCTTCCTCGATCGATTCCTTCATCACGTCGCGCGGCGCGTCGACATTGCGCAGCGCGGCGGCCAGCACCGTGCCGAGCGGGGAATTCGTTTGCAGCTTGTCGACGATATCCGGAGTGACCTTGCCGCTGCGATAGACCTGGATGACTTCATCGAGCAGCTGGCGCGGCAGGATCTTTTCGCGGCGCAGGTAGATCAGGCGCTCGATGATCAGGGCCAGGGCAATGATCGAGGCGATCAGCAACAGCCAGATGGGCCAGCCGGCGGCTTGAAGAATGGCGAGCAAGGGAACTCCTGGATAAGTAAAAAACAATGAAACAAGTTAGTTGCGCAATGTAACGTGTTGCCCGGATTGCGGCAAGTAGAGTTCTGCACACTTTCTGTGGATAAAAGTGTGCGCAAGACCGTCCAGTGACGCTAAGTGGCTTGATTCTTAAGGGATATTTTTCCGTGCGTAAAAACTTGGCAGGGCCGGGTGCGTTTCCCGGAAGGAACTTGGCAGGCCTGCGAGGGTTCGTACGCATGTAGTTGCCCACAATTTCTGTGGATAAATTTGTGAGGAATCAGCTTTCTCAGTGGTAAGTATTTGATTTTACTCAGAGAAATTCCCGAGTCCAAAAAATAGGCACGGTTGTGCTTGACTACAGGTCTAGCTCTACCCTGCCGTTCTGCACATTTTTTGTGGACAAAATTGTGCGCAAGCGCACAAACCGAACCTTAAGCCTTTGATTCTTAAACAAAAAGAACTTTCGCTCGCTTTTTAAGCAGGTGCTTGTCCACATGCCACGACCGCCGACCGCAGGATTTTTCACACAAACTGTGGAAAAAGATGTGAGCAAGCGCATCGCTCGCTTGCTAACTATTTGATTTTTCTCATGATTCTTAGCCAAGCCCAATTTTTAGGCACCTTCGACTTGTGCACAGCAAACACGCTTCGACGGCCGGCCATTCCCGGCGCGCAGGCACGAGGTTATCGTCGCGTCCAGGCGCAACCGGTCTTCTTCACACATTTTGTGGAAAAGATTGTGAGCAAGATCCTTGATCGCAAACAAAGTCCTTGAATCTAAACAGTATTTTTGCCGTGCAGATTTTTTAAGCAGTGGAAAACCGGTCCCGCGACGCGCCGCGAAGGGCGGCTGTTCACATAAACTGTGGAAAACGATGTGAGCAAGGCCTCGGATAGCGCCCTAAGTGTTTGATTGCTTTGGGAAAATGTATCCAAGCTGAATATTTAAGCACCGCCGACTTGTCCACTTTCACACATAAACTGTGGATAAGATTGTGGCCAAGTATCCCAAGATGCACCCAAGCCATTGATCCGTAAGGTAATTTGGTTGCTGCATCGAAAGCAGGCAGCATCGTTTTACTATAAAAATCAGGTGTTTACAAAAACTACCTGTTGTTTTACAGCAGATGTGTCTTACACTTCGCGCAGCCATGTTTTTGTGGACAGTTCAAACGAGCCCAACCCTATGTTCCCCACCGAAGACGCCGATCCCGCCTACGCCACCCCGCCGGTACTGACCGTCACGGCCCTCAACCAGCAGGTGGCACGCCTGCTGGAGCGCACCTTTCCCCTCGTCTGGATCGGTGGCGAGATATCGAATTTCACGCGCGCGGCCAGCGGCCACTGGTATTTCACCTTGAAGGACGACGCGGCCCAGGTGCGCGCCGTCATGTTCCGCGGCCGTGCCCAGTACGCGGGCTTCACCCCGCGCGAAGGCGCCAAGGTCGAGGTGCGCGCCCTCGTCACGCTGTACGGCGCGCGCGGCGATTACCAGATCAACGTGGAGGCGATCCGCCGCGCGGGCGTGGGCGCGTTGTACGAAGCATTCATGCGCCTGAAGGAAAAGCTGGGGGCCGAGGGCCTGTTCGACGAAGGGCGCAAGCGTCCGCCTGCAGCGATGCGACCCAGTCCGCGCGATGGACCGCGTCCTGTCCGACGCCAGCCAGGGCCTCGACAACCTGTCGCGCCGCCTGCTGAGCCCATCGAGCCAGATCCAGCACCAGCGCCTGAAACTTCTCGGCATGGCCAGCAGTCTCACGCATGCCGTCCGCGCGCCGGTGAACCGTCATGGTGTGCTGCTGGCGCAGCTGCAACAGCGCTGGGCTCGCCATCGCCCGGACTGGAGCGGCCTGCGCACGCGGCTGGAATCCGACCGGCGCCATCTCGTGGCCAGCGTCGGCAACCAGTTGCGCGCACGGCGCGAGGCATTGAACGCCCTGGCGGCGCAACTGGAACTGCTGAACCCGCAGCGAACGCTGGAGCGCGGCTATGCGATCGTCAGCAACGCGAAAGGTAAAGTCCTACATGCGCCGGGCCAGATCAAGCCGCGCGACGTGTTGCATATCCGCCTGGCGGAAGGCAGTGCCGAGGTCAGTGTCGCCGGCGTACAGGCCTTACTCGAATGACAATCTGGTGTATTCGCAAAGTCATATCTGCAACGTTTAGCTAACCGGTTTAGAATAAGCGCCCGAATTGCACCAAAACCAAGACCTCGAGAAACCGTAGCGAGCGGCAGCAGTGTTGGCCGAGAAGCGCAGCTGTACGTGATGTACAGCGAGCATCGCGGGCCAACAATGCAACGCGCAGTAGGTTTATCGAGGTCTTCCGTCAACTTACACTAAGGAACAAGACATGGAACATACCCTGCCCCCACTGCCGTACGCTAAGGACGCCCTGCAGCCGCACATCTCGGCCGAGACGCTGGAATACCACTACGGCAAGCACCATCAGGCTTACGTCACGAACCTGAACAACCTGATCAAGGGCACCGAGTTCGAAAACCTGTCGCTGGAAGAGATCATCAAGAAATCCCAAGGCGGCGTGTTCAACAACTCGGCCCAGGTGTGGAACCACACCTTCTTCTGGAACTGCATGACCCCGAACGGCGGCGGCGCCCCGACCGGCCCGGTCGCCGATGCGATCAACACCAAGTGGGGTTCGTTCGACAAGTTCAAGGAAGAATTCCAGAAGTCGGCCGTCGGCAACTTCGGTTCGGGCTGGACCTGGCTGGTCAAGAAAACGGACGGCACCGTCGACATCGTCAACACCTCGAACGCCGGCACCCCGCTGACCACCGAGAACGTGGCCCTGCTGACCTGCGACGTCTGGGAACACGCCTACTACATCGACTACCGCAACGCCCGTCCGAAGTTCGTCGAGGCATGGTGGAACGTCGTCAACTGGGACTTCGTGAACAAGAACTTCGCGTAATACGCGACACACTCTGGACCGGACGGCCCACTTTGCGGGCCGTTCGCATTTACGTATTGCCAGGAAGCGGGCAAAGCCAACGGCTTTGTTGCACAAATCGGCCCGCACGACGGCCAAGCGGTGCGTGGGCAGCCAGCTACAACTTCAAGCGCCTCGTCTTCTTGAACGAACGCGGCCTGGCGCCGTTCTAAAGCGGCAGTTGGGTGGCCCGCCGAATTGCCAGGATCGAGGTGCCTGGCGCTTTCAAAATCAGGCTGCCGAGGCGGCGCCGGATCGAGGTGGCCTTAATGGTTTCGACCGAAACTGTATAACTGAAGCTGCCTGACAGCCTTGCCACAAGTGGCGGTACGTATCTCTCCCTGGTCGTCCTTCAGTTCGGTCAGTTCTCCCGCAGCGCATCGGCGTATCTGTTCGCGGTAGGCGCCATATCCCTCATCTGCCAGCCGATGGCCGTTCATGGCGACTATCCGGAACTTGTCCGGCAGGCCGGAACAGGACTCGGGTGGCGCATCCAGGATATAGTCGGCGTTGATGGAATTAATTCCGAACCGTCCGTTGCAATGCCCCTCTAGCATTTGCCACAAGATAAATTTGGCATAAAATGCCGATTGTTCCGGCCTGCGCAATTCTGCGTCGTCACGTTTTCGCAGCACGGACCGCGCCTCGAAAAACCCGAGCGTTTCGTGCCAGGAGGCAGTGCCGCCTACCAGTTTTTCGAGCATCGAAATTTGCTCCAGTGCAGCGGGATCGGCCTCCTGACGTAACGCGACGAAGAACTCGTCCCAGCCATACGCCTCTCCTTTCTGGCGTGACAACAAGGCTTTCCAGATTGCGAGCATATCGGCCTGACCGACTTTCTTTTTTAAAGTGCTTGCAGCCAGATACTGGAGCATTTCTCCGCAGGCATAGGGGGTGGACCTTGTATTATTTCTTTCCTTATCCGCCAGCGTATCGCCGGTCACTGCCAAGCAACGCATGATCGCCGAATCCATGTTGGCGACGAATCCAGTGTCGTCGAGTTCGCCTGAGCGATGCATCAATGTGGCGGCGGCAGCTTCAGCCCCACCCTCAAGCAGCGACAGCGAACCATCACCCGGCTGGCCGGAACGGATCCGATCATTCACTAGATGAAACAGTTCGTGCAGGCCAAACCGGGTGGCCGCCGCTGCGAGGGCCGGATCTTCGTGCTGCCATTTCTCGCCAAAAAAATTCAAACGGACGAATTGATGAAGCGTGTCGCCACGCCAATACGCGCCGGGAGATCGGGGATCGGTGTAAGTCAGCAGGTACGACATTTTGCCGGGCAGCGCGGCAACCGACGACAGTGTCGCTACACCCTGGCGCAACTGTTTCGTCACCTCGGCTCTCAACCAGACCGGCAAAGCGCGATCCAGAATCATCGATGCCTTTCCTTGCTGTACAAGCATCGGCGAACCGACGATCAGATAACCTGGATGTTCGCCGGCGACGTCGCTTTGGTGGCCAATCTTGCCGACCGGGGCAAACGGCGAAAATCCGCGGTAATTGAATGTCATTTTACCGGGCTGGCTCTCTCCCAGCAGATATGCGGTATATATGGCTGCGGAACTGCCGTCTCCGAAAACGATAACTGGCGAGTAGGTGCGGTCGATCTGGCCGTCATATTGAAACGGTTGTAATAGCACTTGAAAACCAGTTCGCGCCTTTTCCATGAAAACGACGTTGCCGTTTTCGCTGAGTCGCGTACCAGCCGTGAGCATTTTCCATGTCAACTTGCGCACAGAACCCGCATCGGCAAGCCGGAAGCAATTTACCGGTTCGGAAAAGCGATAACTGGCCACCGCGCCTTCCGCGCTCTTGGTAATGACGATTTGAATATCCCTCGCAACTGGCCCCGGGTCACATGCCTCGGGCGCGACAGCATATGCATTGCCTGCGACGAGTGCAGCAAAGGCAATATCGATCCGCAAGAATTTACGTAATACGTGCTTGATGAAGTTGATTGTGCAAATCGTCATGGATTTAGAAGGAATGCTACTGATGCGCCAAGATGAAAAACGCGACTTGTTTTCCAAAATAAATATTTTACAAACGAGAGTCGAAGTGTAGATGTCATTGTTGCAATAAAAACTCTCCGAATATCACGGCGGTAAAAATTGCGGTCAGATTGTTTAAAAACGTTCACCAACTACCCGGGCCGACCAGGACGAGGACCGTGCCCTCACGCGCTAGGGAAGTGCTTATATGGACGCCTCCTGGAGTTCAAGTGATTTTTGACGCTGGTTGACAGTAAGGTCGCAGTCTT
>NZ_JBKYMO010000058.1:0-19000 GCF_047302915.1 Massilia sp. CT11-108
GGCATGGGCGGCTCGGCCGGCGCGAACGCGGTTGCTTCGGCTTCCTCGACCTTCAGCGGCGCCGGCGCCGGTGCGGCCTGCACGCGCGGCGGCAGGAAGTCCGCCAGCGGATCGTAATCGTCCGGAATCGCCATGGCCATCGCCGGCGCGGCTTGCGGCTGCGGCGTTGCCACGACGGGCGGCGGCGCAAACGGCAACTGCTCCGGCGGCACGTGATCACTCTCGGCGCCGCGCCAGGCCGGTACGCTCCGTGCGGGCGCCGGTGCGAGGCTGCCGAACAGATTCAGGCCGAGCGGATCGAAGCTCGGGTTCAACGGATCGCCGCCCACGTCCAGGATGCCTGCATTGGCCAGCGAATCGTCCGGATTCATGGGCAGTTCGGGCGTGACAGCCGGCGGTGGCGGCGCAACCTGCAGCGGTGACGGCGGTGGTGCCGCAGGCATGAACGCCGTCGCCTCGCTCTCCACGCTGGCCAGCAATTGATAGTCGCCGATGGTGACGCGGTCGCCGTCTTCCAGCTGCACGGAGCGGCCGGTGCCGACGGGGCGGTCGTTGACGAGGCTCGGGTTGCTGCCGACGTCGACGAGCCAGAAGCCCTCGTCGCGGTATTCGACGCGCGCATGCAGGCGCGAGATGTACTTGCCGGGATCGTCGAGCACCAGGTCGTTGCCGGGCGCGCGGCCGATGGCGCCGCCCAGCTGGTCGAAGCGCCGCGTCAGCGCCTGGGCCGGCGCCGCGTTGCGGTACATGTAGACGCTCAGAGTGATGGGCATTGGGGTCCTGAAGGAATCGATCGATTATACAGTTGCATGGTGACTCAACTCCGCCCCACATCCTTCAAAAAGCGCGCCCGTTCCTGCGGGTCCGGCAGGTTTTCGGCCAGCAGCCGATAGAACTCGTCGGCATTGCCCGTCATCCTGGACGCGCGCTTGACCAGCACTTTCGCGATCGGGCCCACGTACAGGGCCAGCTTCATCTGCGCCGCCTCCATCTGCTCGGGGCTCAGTTGCAGCAGCGTCGGCATGCCCGTCATCTGCGTCAGTTGCGTCTTCGGCGCACCGGCCTGGCTGCGGCCGCCCATCGTGGCCAGCGTGGACAGGCCGTGCTTCTTCTTGATCTCGCGGACGCTGTCCCGGAACTGCGTGCGGCCCGCATCGGAACCGATGTGCGGCAGCAGGCGGTTGCACAAATCGTCCAGGTCGACGGCGTCGCGCGCCGCGTTCTTGAGCACCAGTTTCGCGACGGGGCCGATCTGCGTCGACAGCGCCGTCTGCAGGTCCGGGGCCAGGCCGTGCAGCCACTCCGGCGCGCTGGTCAGGCTGGAGGCGCTGCCCGTCGCCGGCATGCTCTGCGACGCGCCGGTGGGATGCGCGGGCCGCGCCGGCTCGGGCACGGCCGGGCGCTGGAACGCGAGCACGGTGCGCTCGTTGTCCTCGTCGGTGAGGGGCACGCCGCCGGTTTGCTGCATGTACGCGGCGTTCAGCGCGTCCAGGAAAGCCTGCGCGTTCGGGTAGCGGTCTTCGATGCGCTTGGCCATCGCCTTCGCGAGCACCGCGTCGAACGCGGGATTCAGCGACGGCTGGCGCTCGCTCGGGCGCGGCGGCGTCTCGTGGATGATCTGGTGCATGACGGTCGACGCCGGCCCGCTGAACGGCCGCACGCCCGTCAGCATCTGGTACAGCACGATGCCGACGGCGAACAGGTCGGAGCGGCCGTCGACGGTCTCGCCCTTGAACTGTTCGGGCGACATGTAGCTGGGGGTGCCGATCACGGCACCCACTTGCGTCAGGGTCGACGACTCGATCTTGGCGATGCCGAAGTCCGTGATCTTGACCTGTGCGTCGCCCGTGATGAGGATGTTGGCGGGCTTGATGTCGCGGTGGACGACGCCGCGCGCATGCGCGTAGTCGAGCGCGCGCAGCAACTGCGTGATGCAGGTGATGCTGGCCGCGAGGTCCATCGGCACGTCCTTGACGAGGAACGCATTGAGCGGCGTGCCGTCCACATATTCCATCGCGATGTACGTCGTGTCGGCGTACGCGCCGAAGTCGTACACGGCGACGATGTTCGGGTGCACGAGGCGCCCCGACGCCTGCGCCTCGTTGCGGAAGCGGGCGACGATGTCCTGTTCGTGCAGGCCGTCCTGCAGGCCGTCCAGCAGCTCGTGCCTGATCGTCTTGAGCGCGACCGTGCGCGCGATGTCGGCGTCGTACGCCTTGTAGACCACACCCATGGCGCCGCTGCCCAGCACGCCGTCGATGCGGTACTTGCCTATCCTGTCGATTGTTGCCATTTACTTTGTCCTGCTTACTCTTCAAGCATCTTCAGCGCGCTGTTCAGGCTCGTACGCATGCGGTTGAACGAGCGACCCAGGCCGCTGATCTCGTCATTGCCCTTGACGTCGAATTCGTCCGCCTCGAACTTGCCCATGCTGACGTCGTCCGCGACCGTCGCCAGGCGCTTGATGCGGCGCGTGACGAACAGGTGCACCATCACGTTGAGCGCGATGAAGACGGCGACGAACACGCCGAACAGCGATGCCATGAACGTCTTGAAAATCGAGTTGGCGCGCGCCAGCGGCACGGCCATCGGCACGGAGATCACCTGCGCGCCCACCACTTCGTTCAGCTTCCAGCCGAAGCCGTTGTTCGGGCCGTAGATGTCGACCATGGTCTTCGGCGCTTCGGCGGCCGTCGTGTGGCAGCCCAGGCAGACCGGGTCCTTGATCTGCAGCGGGCGCGCGATGTACAGGCTGCGGCCCGTCGCGGTATCGCGTTCGCCGACGAATTCCTTCATGTCCGGCTTGTTGCGCAGCGTCTGCACCACGTCCACTTCCCAGTCCGACGCCTTGTCGCGCAGGTTGGTCGGGTTCAGCGTCGCTTCCTTGTACGAGAAGTCCGGGTACGACTTCAGGATCACGTTCAGGTTTTCGACGGCCGAATACGACGGCACCGACTGCGGGTGGAACTCGAACTTCATCTGGTTCTTCAGCAGCGGCTGGATCTGGCTCGCGGTGTAGCCGCGCACGCTCTTGGCCGCTTCCAGCAGCAGGCGGGCGTTCTGCACGGTTTCCTCGCGCGCGCTCTCCTTGAGCAGGCGGTCCGCGACGACGCCGGCGGCGAGGAAGCCGACGGCGAAGATCGACACGAACACCAGGTTGAATTTGGCGGCGATCGAAAGTTTCATGTTGTGTTCTCCTGATTGAATTCCTGGTGGCGCGGCGTCAGAACATTCCATTGTCCGAACGCCGGGCCGGGTACAGCACCGGCTTCCAGTCCGGGCCCTGGCCGAGCGCGCGGTCGAGCTGCTTGCGGAAGTCCGGGTCGGACAGGCGCGGCTTGAACCGCGCCACGAAGCGCCTGCGCGCCGGCAGCGTCGACGCCAGCCAGTCGTCGACATCGGCATACGCGGCGTCGCGTTCCTTCACGGGGGCCACCTTGCCGGCATTCTTGACGCCGGGTACGCGCGCCAGGTGGTCGCGGAAGGCCGGCGGCATGGCGCTCACGAAGGCGCGCGGCGGGCGGCTCGTCACCAGTTGCCGCTTGTCGGCGTCGATGCCCGCGTATTGTTCGACGGCGAGTTTCAGTACCGTGCCAGCCCTGGAAACCTGCTGCTCGCCCTCTTCCGCGAACACGGCCTCCAGGCCGCCGCCAGCATGCACGATCGTGGAACCGGTCGGCACGGTCACCTGCAACGCGGGCGTGACGACCACGGCGCGGCGGCCTTTCGCATACACCTTGGCCCAGCCCTGCAGCAGTTCCAGCTCGACGGGCGACTTGCCGTCCGCCGCCAGGCTCGCGACGAGCACGCGGCTCTGCGGGCCCAGCGCGACGATCGCGTCCGCGCCCGCCTCGACCTGCGCGCCGGCGGCCTCCGTCTCGAGGATGTCGTCCTTCTGCACGGCGACGCCGCTGCCGGCCTTGTACACGGCCGCGCCGCGGATCAGTCGCACCGGTTGCTCGGCCAGGGTCAGCACGGCGCGCGGCTCCGCGGCCCGCAGGGCGGTGGCGACGAGCATCAGGCAGGCAAAAAGAAACCGGAATCGCATGGCAGCCTCAATTGATCTTCACGAGCGCGCCTTCGATGGTCATCACGGCACCCGACTTCACCTGCATCATCGCACCCGCCTTGATTTCCGTGTTCGCATCCGACTGCACGGCGATCTCCGGCGCCTTGATCGTGATCTTGGCCGCCTCGATCTTGATGCTGCTGCCGCCGACCTTCAGCTCGATCGACGTATTCGCCTCGATGACGATCTTGTTGCCGACCTTGACGCTCTGGTTGTTGTCGACCTTGCGCGTCTCGTCGTTCTTGACCGTCGTGGACAGGTTGTTGTCGACGGCGACGGTCTGGTCGTTCTTGACGTGCACCTTGCGGTCGTTGCCCACGTCGAGGCTCTGGTCGTTGGCGATCTCGATGGTCTGGTCGCCCTTGTCCTTCTTCTCGAAGCCGACCTTCAGCGTGTCGTTGTTCTTCACGACGCGGTTGAAATCCTTCTCGGCCTGCACGAAGATCTCTTCGCTGTCCTTCTTGTCCTCGAAGCGGATCTCGTTGAAGCCGTTGCCGCCCTTCGACGTGTTGGACTTGATCGTCGATTTGGTCTGGTCGGCCGGCAGCGTGTACGGCGGCATGCTGTCGCCGTTGTAGACGCAGCCCGTCACGAGCGGCCGGTCCGGGTCGCCCTCGAGGAAGCTGACGACGACTTCCATGCCGACGCGCGGCACGAACATCATGCCCCAGCCCTTGCCGGCCCAGCCCTGCTGCACGCGCACCCAGCACGAGCTGGTCTCGTCCGACTTGCCGTCGCGGTCCCAGTGGAACTGCACCTTGATGCGGCCGTACTTGTCGGTCCAGATTTCCTCGCCCGCCTTGCCGACCACCATCGCCGTCTGCGGTCCCTGCACGATGGGCTTGCGCGCCGTCGGCGGAGGGCGGTAGCTGTGCTCCTTGCCGATCGCCTCGAACCGGCAGCGGAAATCGATGCCTTCCCGTACGCCATCCGAGCGGTATTCGTTACCGGCGATCTCGGTCTCGGCCGACGTGATCAGGAAGGCGCGGTTCTCGTCGGCGCGCGGATGTTCGGACAGCGTGAACAGCGCACCTGTCGTCAGGCCGCGCGCGCTGCCGGCCGCTTCGATCCGTTCGCCCTGGCCGTGCAGTGTCTCCATGCGTGCGCGGGCGAAGCCGTTGCCGGTACCCGCCTCCTGGTAGCGGCCGGGGTAATCGTAGTGTTCGTAGCTCGCCTGCGAAAACGGCGCCGCCAGCTTGGACTTGACCAGAAGGGCGCCGTTGACGCTGGACGACGCATTCTCGAAGTCGAAGTCGTTCAGCACCATCGCGCTGGGCTGGATCTCGCCGCCGGGGACCAGGCGCGTCACCGCCTCTTCCAGCGGAGCGCGTCCCTCTTCCTCGTCGCGGAACAGGATGGTGTCGTAGCCGCTCACGGTCGCGTGGGCGCCGTAGCCATCCGCCAGTACCATCGTGTGCTTGCTTTCCGCGTGCGTGAAGTAGAAGTAGATCCCCTCTTCCTCCAGCAGGCGGCAGACGAAATTGAAGTCGCTCTCGCGGTACTGCACACAGTAGTCGCGCACGGCCGGCGTGGCCGCCAGCATACCCTGGTCCAGTTCGATCGCGACGCCATACGCCCCCAGCACGGCCTTGACGATGTCGAGCGCGTCCTTTTGCTGGAAGATGCGGCAGTTGGTGGCACGCGTCAGCAGCCACAGGGTCGGGTGGACGATCGCGAGATAGGACGGTTTGCCATCGCGCCAGCCCTGGTAGGAAAAGCGCGTCACGATGCCGTTGAAATGGCGCTGCCCGCCCTCCGGCAGGTCGAGGCTCACGGTCATGCCCGTGCCCAGGATGTCGGCGATCTTGATGTCGCTCCGCTCGGAGGCGAGCTCGATGCGGAATTCCGACAGGCGGCCCAGCGCCTCGCTGCATTGCATGCGCTTGAACAGCAGGACGTCGGCGCCGAGGACGGTCTTGACGGCGGCTTCGCGGTGGGTCTGGTTGGGCAGGATGGGCATGCGAAAAACGGACGGGTTAGGGAATCATGGTCTTGACGGTGCCGGCATTCGTGAAGCCGATCACGCCGCCCCAGTTGCACATGCACTTGGAGACGTTGTCGAGCGCCGGCATGTTGGCGATGAGGACCGTGGGCGCGCCGGGCACCCACGGCGCGGACGTCGCCGGCACGCACGGCATGGGCGTGAGCACGCCCAGCGCCGCGGCGGTGGCCGCGGCCACCGTCGGATTGGCCGGCGAGTTGCACACCCCGAACGGCATGATATTCACGAGCGGGATGTGGTCCATGATGTTGGCGGCGGGCGGGCCCTCCGCGAGCACCTTGTTCTTCGGCAGGACGACGAGCGACGACGGTGCGGCACCGAACGTGCAGGTCATCATCGCACCCATGGACACCTGGTTGGGCATACGCTTTCTCTCACGCGATGGACAGGAAACTGACGTCCAGTTTGATCTTGTCGGTCCTGCCCTGCAGGACGTTGTCGAGATTCGTCGCCTGCGCGCCCTGGCATGCATCGCACATCGCGTTCTCCGACACCACCTTGCTCGTTTTCAGGCCGAGAATGGCGATGTCGATCGAGCTGACCGTATCCGCGACAAGGATCTGGCGCAGAAGCACGCCCAGCCGCTCGAACTGGAAAATCTCCATGTGGGTCTGGTCGCCTTCCTGCTTGCGCATCGTCTGGGCCGAGTACACCTGTTTATGCCGCATCATGTTGCCCGTGAAGCTCACCACGCGCAGGACCTGGCCGAACGCGTTGGCGATATCCGCCACCATCGCCCCGAGCAGGCACGAACCGCCCGAGTCGACGTCAAGGGTAAAGAATTTCTGGTCGGCCTGGATTTTATTCAGCTTCGAGAGCCGCTTGCTGGGCGGGACATGGCTCTCCTCGTCGAGGTAGGCGAGGAAGCGTTGTTCTGCCGTTTGCAGGCCGCTCCAGTTTCTCGACGTGTCTCCCGCCAGCCGGAACGCCGGGTAACCGCCGCCGTGCGTGATGCTGGTGAGGGTGATGCCCGTCTCATGCAGCGAAGCCAGCGATCTTCCGGGCATGGGATTGGTCGTGGCATACCGCGCCGCCGCAATGCCTTTTCCCAGCTCCTTGACCAGCAGGCGGACGAAATAGGACCGGCCCGTGTTGATGTTGCCAAACGTGGAAATGGCGTGACCATTGCAGTCATAGTCCCGCATGCTCCATCCCTTGGTCACGACCAGCCGGTGCACGAGCCACTCGGCCTCGGGGCCGGACAATTGAACCTCCTCCATCGGGTTGGCGGGGAGCGTCACGACGCCTTTGAGGCCGCGCCGCGCAAAGATCCACTCCCAGCCTTCCCCGTCATAGACTGCCGAGACGAATTGGTGAAATTCCCACTCCTGGGCACAATCGTCGATGACTTTCTCGACCACGGTCAACAGGTTCATATCCAGGTCTCCAGATCAGGGGGGCACGAATGAATCAGGGCAGACGCACGTCGAGCAGGTCAAACACGACATCGATCGGCGTCGCGATGCCGCCACCATCCTTCCCGCCGCCGTGCATGATGCCGATGATGTCGTTGTCGGCGTTGAACAATGCCGAGCCAGAATCGCCCGGAATCTGGAATTCCTCGCGCAACCCGGTGACCTTCACTTCCAGCTGGCTCGCGAAGTTGATGTCGCCGCCAAAACGCGCGTGCGGCACGGTCTTGTTCGCCGCGATGTCGACGATGCGCCCCGTCGTCACGCGCGACGCCGTACCGCGTTTCCATACCTCGTCGCCGACGCGCACGACGCTGGAGCTCAGGCGCAGTGCCGTGCCTTCGGGCGTCCTGTTCGCAAAAAGGACCCCCGGCTCCAGATAAGCGACGGCGGCATCGATGCGGTGGTCGAGGATGCCGCGGTCATAGGTCGCGACCTTGTCGGAAGCGCTGGCGCCATTCCCTTTCGACGGTTGCAGGATGATGGGCTTGTCCTTGTTGGTGGAACCGAATTCGGCGCGCATCACGTGCTCGTTCCCGAGGATCATCGGCCGGTCGGTCTTGTTACACAACACAAAGCAGGCGATGCTCCCGGGGCCGGGATGGTTGCCGCCGCTGATGCTCACGCCGATGAGCAGGGGACGGTGGCGGGCCAGGTCCGGCGGGCTTGGATTGGCCGGATCGAGACTCTTGATCAGCTTGTTCAGGCTCGACAGCACCAGGTACGACAGGTCCCCTTTGTAATCGTTGACGATCTGCGTGAACGAACGGCGGTTGTCGGCCGGGATGAACAAGGCTTCGAGCAGGCCGATGGCCCGGATCAGGTCGCGGATCTCCTTCGTCGCTTCCTTTTTCATATGCAGGCTGTTGCTCAACGCGGTCCGGGCCTGCGTCGACAATTTGCCGAGCTCCGTGTCCAGGCGCGTCAGCAAGACGCCCTTGTACGACGAACTCGTCTTCTTGATGGTGGCCTTGATTTCCTTCAGTCGATCATCAGCGCTTTTATTCATGAGTGTTGTCCTTGTTATTAAAGATCCGCGTACCCGGTCCGGTCATGTCAGGCGAAGGAATAGGAGAACTCGCCATCCGCCACGCCGACGGTGACGCCGGCGACGCTCGCGCCTTCCATCATCCGGTTCAGGAACGCCCGGCTGATGTCCGGCAGCATGGTATTGGTCAGGATCGCATCGATCATGCGGCCGCCCGACTCGCTCTCGGTGCAGCGCGACACCACGAGCTTGACGACGTCGTCGCCGTACTCGAACGGGATCTTGTAGCGCGCTTCCACGCGCTTCTTGATGCGATTCAGCTGCAGCTTGACGATCTGGCCCAGCATGTCGTCCGACAGCGGGTAATACGGGATCGTCACGATTCGGCCCAGCAGCGCCGGCGGGAACACCTTCAGCAGCGGCGCGCGCAGCGCACTGGCCATGCCGTCCGGATCCGGCATCAGGTCCGGGTCCTTGCACAGGCCCGCGATCAGGTCCGTGCCCGCGTTCGTCGTCAGGATGATCAGCGTGTTCTTGAAGTCGATGAAGCGGCCCTCGCCGTCTTCCATGAAGCCTTTATCAAAGACCTGGAAGAACATCTCGTGCACGTCCGGGTGCGCCTTTTCCACTTCGTCGAGCAGCACCACCGAGTATGGCCGGCGGCGCACGGCCTCCGTCAGCACGCCGCCTTCGCCATAACCGACGTAGCCCGGGGGCGCACCTTTCAAGGTCGACACCGTGTGCGCTTCCTGGTACTCGCTCATGTTGATGGTGATGAGATTCTGTTCGCCGCCGTACAGGGCCTCGGCCAGCGCCAGCGCCGTTTCCGTCTTGCCGACGCCGGACGTACCGGCCAGCATGAACACGCCGATCGGCTTGTTCGGATTGTCCAGGCCCGCGCGCGACGTCTGGATGCGCTTGGCGATCATTTCCATCGCGTGGTCCTGGCCGATCACGCGCTGGCTCAGCGTGGAAGCGATGTTGAGAATCGTCTCCATCTCGTTCTTCGCCATGCGTCCGACAGGGATGCCGGTCCAGTCGCCGACAACGGCGGCCACGGCCTGGTAGTCGACGGTCGGCAGGATCAGCGGGGTCTCGCCCTGCAGCGCGGTCAGCTTCGCCTGCACGGCTTGCAGCTGTTCCTTCAGCGCGGCACGCCCGGATTCGTCGGCAGCCGGTTCCGCGGCTGCCGTTTCGAGCTTCGACCCCGTACCCTCGACCGGCTGCGCACCGTCGCGCAGCTGCGCGCGCAGCGCCAGCAGTTCGTCGACAAGCGCGCGCTCGTCGTTCCAGCGCTGCTCCAGGCCCGCCAGGCGTTCCTTCTCGGCCGCCAGCGCGACCTCCGTCTCGTGCGCGCGTGCGCCCACTTCGATGCCGATCGCGCCTTCGCGGCGGATGATGTCCATCTCGACGTTCAGCGCGTCGATGCGCTTGCGGCTGTCGTCCACCTCGGCCGGCGTCGCGTGCAGGCTCACGGCCACGCGCGCGCATGCCGTGTCGATCAGGCTCACGGATTTATCGGGCAGCTGGCGCGCCGGGATGTAGCGGTGCGACAGGCGCACGGCCGCTTCCAGCGCCTCGTCGAGGATCTGCACCTGGTGGTGCTTTTCCATCGTCGACGCCACGCCGCGCATCATGCGGATCGCCCGCTCCTCGCTCGGCTCGTCGACCTGGATGCTCTGGAAGCGGCGGGTCAGCGCCGGGTCCTTCTCGATGTGCTTCTTGTACTCGGCGAACGTGGTCGCGCCGATGGTGCGCAAGGTGCCGCGCGCCAGGGCCGGCTTGAGCAGGTTGGCCGCATCGCCCGTGCCGGCCGCGCCGCCGGCGCCGACCAGCGTGTGGGTCTCGTCGATGAACAGGATGATGGGCTTCTCGCTGGCCTGCACTTCGTCGATGACGGAACGCAGGCGTTGCTCGAACTCGCCCTTCATGCTGGCGCCGGCCTGCAGCAGGCCCACGTCCAGCGCCAGCAGCTGCACCTCTTTCAGCGACGGCGGCACGTCGCCGCGCGCGATGCGCTGGGCAAAGCCTTCCACGACGGCCGTCTTGCCGACGCCGGCCTCGCCGATCATGATCGGGTTGTTCTGGCGGCGGCGCATCAGGATGTCGACCATCTGCCGGATCTCGTCGTCGCGGCCCACGATCGGGTCCATCGTGCCGCCTCTAGCCTGCTCCGTCAGGTCGACCGTGAATTTCTTCAGCGCTTCCTGCTTGCCCATCTGCGCGGGTGCGATTGCGCCCGACGCTTCGCCCGGTGCCGCGGCCTGGAAGCCGTCGCTGGCCGCCATCTTCGCTTCCGGCGAGTCCTTCAGCAAGGTGCCGAAACGGTCGGACAGGTCATCGGCCTTGATCCGCTCGAACTGGCGGCTGATCGCGTACAGCGCGTTGCGCAGGTTGGACGTCTTGAGCATGCCGAACACGAGGTGGCCGCTGCGCACCGACGATTCGCCGAACATCAGGGTGCCGAACACCCACGCGCGTTCCACCGTCTCTTCCAGCTGCGACGACAGGTCCGTCACCGACGTGGCGCCGCGCGGCAGGCGGTCCAGCGCGGCCGTCACGTCGCGCGCGAGCACGGCGGCGTCCAGTTCGTAGTGGCGGACGATGCGGTGCAGGTCCGAGTCCTGCAGCTGCAGGATCTGGTGCACCCAGTGGACCATCTCCACGTACGGATTGCCGCGCAGCTTGCAGAACACCGTGCTGCTTTCGATCGCGCGGTAGCACAGCGCGTTGAGTTTTCCAAACAGTGCGACACGGGAGATTTCGGCCATGTTCGTTCTTTCGCGTGGGTCAGCCCTGGCGGGCAGTCGGGTTGATCAAGAGTTGACGGGCATCGCGCGTGGCCGGGCCGCTCGCGAGGTAAGTGGTCCAGCCGAGGCGGCGCGCGCCCAGCGTCAGCGGAGGAATTTCGGGGCGCTTGAGCACGAGGCGCACGTCCCAGTCGAGCACCGTGCCGGCGTAGCTCTTCACCCAGTCGACGACGCGCTTCATGCTGGCGCCGCCGGGCAGCATGCGCTCGTAGTCGGCGTAGTCGAGGGGGCCGATCACGAGCCGGAACTTGTGCTGGCAATCCCAGACCTTCGTCCCCAGCACGGCGGACGTACCGAGACGGTTGCCGCGGTCTTCCATGCCGATGCGGGTCTGGCCGTCCAGCGGGATCTTCATCCAGTGGCCGACGAACTGCTCGAGTTCGACGGGCAGCTTGAAGTACGCGCGCAGGATCGTCACGAGGCCCGCGGCCGGGCGGCGTTGGTTGGCCATCAGGCCCGCGAAGTGCAGCTTGGCGAAGTCGCCGATCTCGTCGCGCCCGCGCAGGGCCGGCGCACCGATGCCGAACAGGCTGCCCACGTAATCGGCGAAGCGGTCGCTGTCCGGGCGGTCCAGGCTGACGGCCGGGTCGGCCGCGGCGCGCGCGCGGTAGAACAGCGATACCATCCGGTGGTGGAACACGTCGAGGAACGCGACGAGCGTGGGGTCGTTGTGGTTGCGGGCGCGGTCGCGCGCATACTCCGTCAGGTGCAGCGGCAGCGGACCGTTGGGGCCGAACAGGCCGATGAAGTTGACGGCCAGGCGCGCGCGCGCGTCGCCCATGGCGGGCGTGAATCCGGCCACGGCGCCGGGCTCGAAATTGAGCGACGGGTCGCGCCCGAAGCGCACGGCGTCGTCGCGCGGACGCAGCGATGCGCCGATGCGGGGCTTGTCCGGATGCGCGTTCTCCAGCAGGCGCAGGGCCTGGAAGAAGTCCAGCGCGGCGCCGGCGTCCTCGAGCTGGCGTTCGACGTCTACAGGATCGCGCATGCGCCCTCCGCCGCCTTCCAGCGCATGATCTCGCCGCGGCCGACGGTGCGCACGACGGTCTCGGTGAACGAATTGATCGACACGTATTGCGTGAAGAAGTGGCTGAGCACCCCGCCCAGCACGAATGCGCCGGCGCCTTCGAATGCGCCGTCGTCCATCGTCACCGTGATCTCCAGGCCGCGTCCGAACGTGATCGGTCCGGGCGCCGGCATGCGCCGCGTGACGGGTTTCGACGAGACCGAGCGCACGCCTTCGACCTGGCGCTGGCTCGCCGCGTCGAGCGGGTGGCAGTACAGCGCGAGCAGTTCACGCAGGGCGCGCGCGCCCTGGTCCGGGTCGGTGTCCGCCAGCGACAGATAGTTCAGCGACAGCTGGTTGATCAGGCGCCACGCCATGCCGCCCTCGGCGAACGACGGGAAAGGCTGGCTCGGGCCGCCCAGCACGCGCACCGATTGCACCGGCCCGCCCTGCTCCAGGATGAAATCCGTCTTGCCAACGCCGAGCGACATCGTCAGCGGCAGGTCGCGGTTCGTGCACCACACGACGAGGCCGAGCTGGCGCAGGCTGTGGCGGTACGGCGCCTCCTGCGCGTCGACCAGGGTGATGAACATCTCGGAGCCGATGTACGACGAGCGCGGGCCACGCTGGCGCTGGCGTTGCGACAGCAGGCGCGGTTCGCGCCGGATCTGGTAGTAGGCCTGGCCCGCCACGGTCGCGGCGCCCAGGTCGCGCGCGCTGTACAGCGGGTGGAATTCCTGCTCGGCGTCGGTGCCGGTGCCGTAGCCGGTCACGCTCTCGACCTGGTGCACCTCGAAATCCATCGGGCGCGTGCGGTCGGGCAGCACGTGGTATTCGAACTGGTCGCCGGTCAGGTTGATGCGGTCGGCGCGGCGCTGGAACAGGTTCACCACGGGCGTGCAGTTCAGCGCGAAATTGCTGTGGTCGAGCGCCTGCTCCAGGCGCGCATCGCCGCGCGACAGCAGCACGATGATCTCGATCTCCTGCTCCGCGCAGGCGGCCACCGCGGTTTGCAGGCCCGCCAGCTCGACGAACAGGAAGCGCTGCGCGAACGCGAAGTATTCCTGCAGCAGGCGGTAGCCCTGGAAGCTGCGCTGGCCGCTGGGCAGCAGCGCGTCGTCCTCGGCGAAGCCGCGCGGGCGCAGCGCCGTCTTCGGCAGCAGCGTGTGGCGTCCGGCCGGACGGCTGCCCGGCATCACGAGGACGCCTTCGACGGCGCCCAGCAGCTTTTCGTAGATCTGGCCCGGCATCTCGTCGCTGCCGCGCAGGTGCAGCGCGAGGCGGTCCAGTCCCAGTTTGGCGAACGGCATGCCGTTGGTGGTACGCAAGCGCAGGCGCAGCCCCGCCTTCACGTTCGCGGGCAGGCGCGCGTCGACGCCCTCGATGCGGCCGCCGTGCGTGAAGAATTTCGCTTCGACGAGTTCGACCGGCCACAGCGTGACCTCGTGCGCCGTGCGGTATTCGCAGGCGGTGGCGTCATCCTTGCCCAGGACACTGCGCATGGCCGCGCCGCGCGGAATGCGGTAGCCCACGTTCAGCGCCGGGTTGGCGAGGTCGGGCTGCAGCTGCACGATCGCCATCGACGGCGTGGGCGCCAGGAAGTGCGGGTAGACGAGCTCCGACAGGTGCTGGGTGAAGCGCGGGAACTCGGCGTCGATCTTCATCTGCACGCGCGCCGCCATGAAGGCGAAGCCCTCCAGCAGGCGCTCGACGTACGGGTCGGCGCACTCGAAACCTTCCAGGCCGAGGCGGCCGGCGATCTTCGGGTACTGGACCGCGAACTCGCCGCCCATCTCGCGCAGGTGCTGCAGCTCCTGGCTGTAGTAGCGAAGCAGGCGTGGGTTGGTCATGTCCGTGCGCCGGAAAATTCGGTGAGGCTGATCTGCGCAAGATCGAGATCGAGTTCGGTCTTGAGGAACAGGCGCTCGGGATACGGTTGGGCCCACATGTCGGCCTGGATCTCGAACATGATCTTGCTGATCGATTCCTGCTGCGGCACGACCTTGACGGTCACGGACGAGCGGATCAGGCGCGGTTCGAAATCCCAGATGGCCTGGCGGATCGCACGTTCCAGGTCGGCCGCGCTCATGTTCGCCAGCGACGCGCCGGACATGTCGGGCATGCCGTAATTGAGGACGGAGTTCGCCAGGTGCGGCAGGCGCGGCACGTCGGAGACGGACAGCAGGTTGGTCGTGTTCAGCAGCCATGCGAGGTCGCGCAGCACGCCTTCGCGCAGGCCGCGCACCGACAGCACGCGCCGTTCGCGCGACTCGACCTCCTGGTCGGGTTCATCGTCGGTGAGGCGGTCGAGCAGCGAAGGTTGCAGGCGCTCGCGCGGTGCCAGTTCAGCCATGGTCGACGCTATCGAATTCGATCAGGCGCGCGTCCATCAACGGGAAGTCGTCGTCGCCGTTCGTGAACATGCGCTGGCCGACGGGATGCTCGCCCTGCCACTCGGTCTGGCGCGCCAGCTTGACCGCGTCGGCGGCCTCCGTGCTGCCCGGGTAGCGGGTCGGGATCAGGCCGACGGTCTGGGCGCCGTTGGACCACGTGAACGTCGCGGCCGTCCACACGGCATCGCGCAGGTCCGCCGGCGGCTCGATCTCGATGCGCGCGATGCGCATGAACGGCACCCACACGTAGCGGCCGTTGACGACCGCTTCCAGTATGGGGCCCAGGCGGCTGTCGGCATCGGCCAGCCAGTCGAAGCGCGTGCCGTCGATCGTGCCGGGCGATGCGGGCGCGGCATCGAACGCGGCGGCGCGCAGGCTCGCCGCGGCAGCGGCATCGGTGGCGTCCAGTTTCAGGGCTTCGGCCAGCTGGGCCATCCAGGGCTGCGGCTCGCCGAAGATCACGGGCGCGCGCAAGCCGGCAAAGATCTCGGCGCGCAGGGCTTCGCACTGGATCGCCTCGCGATACGTCTGCACCATCGGCAGCGCGCCCGCATCCAGTTCGCCCGCGACGTTCAGCTGCGTCAGGGCGCGGTTCCACTGGCCCAGCACGGACAGGAGCTGGAACAGGAACACACGCAGTTTCGCGTCGCCACTCTTCTTGCGCACCGCATCCTGCAGCGCGGCGAGTGCGCCGGCCAGGTCTCCATCACGAATCAGCTGTTGCGCAAGCATTCGAAGCTCCCATCAAAAAATTCATCTAGCGGCCTTTCGGGGGCCTCGCAAAACCGTAGCGAGCGGCGGCAGATTCAGCCGGGAAGCGCAGCTGTACAAGCGTACAGCGCGCATCGCAGGGCTGGGCGCCCCCGCTGAATCTGCAACGCGCAGCAGGTTTGGCGACGCCCCTTACACTGCCGCGTTCTCGGCGATGTTCCAGGCGAAGGTCTTGTCGCCGGCGACGGTGCCCTTGCTGTCCTGCGGGGTGTAGGCGAAGGTCACCTTGCCGAAGTTCAGCGTGACGTTCTCGGTCAGGCGGTCTTCACCGCCGCTGCCGCCGGTCGAGATCGAGGTCACCAGGACTTCTTCCATGGTGATCAGGATGTACTTCTGCTGGCCTTCGCCGGCTTTACGCACCATCAGCACGGCCTTGTCGAGGTGGGTACCCTTGGCCAGGGCGGTCATCAGCGCATTCGACGAGCTGTCGATGTACTTGGTGAACGAGATGTCCTGGAAGTTGGCCTTGCCGGCGCCGCCGCCACCGCCCATGTGGGTGGTGCCGGACTGGCTCATGCCCCAGCTCCACGCCAGGATGTCGATGTCGCCCTTCGGACCCTGGACCTTGTCGCGCGACTCACCCTTGATCTTGTCGCCCATGTTGATGAACATATCCAATGCCATGTCTTATTCTCCTAGTTGGTTGTACTTCCGAATACGCGCGGGCACGCGGCCCGCGCGGGACTTCAAAAACGGTTCAAGCCTTTGCCGACGGCAGCTTCGACACGAGGCGCAGCGATACGGTCAGGCCTTCCAGCTGGTAATGCGGACGCAGGAAGAACTTGGACGTGTAGTAACCCGGGTTGCCTTCGACTTCTTCCAGCACCACTTCGGCCGCGGCCAGCGGTTTCTGGGCCTTCGTCGCTTCGCTGGAGCTGCCCGGATCGCCGTCCACGTACTGCATGATCCACTTGGTCAGCCAGCGCTCCATCTCGTCGCGTTCCTTGAACGAGCCGAGCTTGTCGCGCACGATGCACTTCAGGTAGTGGGCGAAGCGGCAGGTCGCGAACAGGTACGGCAGGCGCGCGGCCAGGGCGGCGTTGGCGCTGGCGTCCGGGTCGTCGTACTCGGCCGGCTTGTGCAGCGACTGCGCGCCGATGAAGGCGGCGAAGTCCGTGTTTTTCTTGTGCACCAGCGGCATGAAGCCGTTGGCGGCCAGTTCCGCCTCGCGGCGGTCCGAGATCGCGATCTCGGTCGGGCACTGCATGTCGACACCGCCGTCATCGGTCGGGAAGGCATGCACCGGCAGGCCTTCGACCGCGCCGCCGGACTCGATGCCGCGGATGCGCGAGCACCAGCCGTATTCCTTGAACGAACGGTTGATGTTGACGGCCATCGCGTAGGACGAGTTGGCCCACGTGTAGTTCTTGCTGCCTTCCGCGCTGGTGTCTTCCTCGAAGTCGAATTCCTCGACCGGGTTGCTCTTGGCGCCGTACGGCTGGCGCGCCAGGAAGCGCGGCATGGTCAGGCCGACGTAGCGCGAATCCTCGGACTCGCGGAAGGAGCGCCATGCGGCGTGTTCCGGGGTCTGGAAGATCTTCGTCAGGTCGCGCGGGTTGGCCAGCTCGTTCCACGACTCCATCAGCATGACGGACGGCGCGGCGGCCGAGATGAACGGCGCGTGCGCGGCGGCGGCCACCTTGGCCATCGACGACAGCAGCTCGACGTCCGGCGCGCTGTTGTCGAAGTAATAGTCGGCCACGATGGAGCCGAACGGCTCTCCGCCGAACTGGCCGAATTCTTCCTCGTACATCTTCTTGAAGATCGGGCTCTGGTCCCAGGCCGTGCCCTTGAACTTCTTGAGCGTCTTGCCCAGGTCGTTCTTCGAGATGTTCATCACGCGGATCTTGAGCATCTCGTCGGTTTCGGTGTTGTTCACCAGGTAGTGCAGGCCGCGCCAGGCGCTTTCGACCTTCTGGAACTCCTCCGTGTGCATGATCAGGTTGACCTGCTCGGTGAGCTTCTTGTCGAGCGCGGCGATCAGGCTCTGGATCGTGCCCAGCACGTCGCTGGTGATCAGGTTGGTGCCGGCGAGCGCCTGCTCGGCCAGCGTGCGCACGGCGACTTCGACCGATTCCTTGGCCTTGTCGGATTGCGGCTTGAATTCCTTCTGCAGCAGCGCGCCGAAGTCGCTCATCTCGAGCGTACCGGACTCCTGCTGGCTTTGTGCTAACGCTTCGGACATTCTGTTCTCCCGTCTTTCTTTATTCGGTGGGCTTCGGTGCGGACGTCAGCGCCTGCATCAGCGCGGGTTCGGCGAGCAGCTTGGAGATCAGCTCTTCCGCGCCGGTCTTGCCGTCCATGTAGGTCATCAGGTTGGCCAGCTGGCCGCGTGCCTCGAGCAGCTTGTTCAGCGAATCCACCTTGCGCGCGACGGCGGCCGGGGTGAAGTCGTCCATGCTTTCGAAGGTCATGTCGACGGCCAGGTTGCCCTCGCCCGTCAGCGTGTTCGGCACCTGCACCGCGACGCGCGGCTTCATGGCCTTCAGGCGCTCGTCGAAGTTGTCGACGTCGATCTCGAGGAACTTGCGCTCCGCGACCGGTGCCAGCGGCTCGGCGGGCTGGCCCGACAGGTCGGCCAGGACGCCCATCACGAACGGCAGCTGCACCTTCTTCTCGGCGCCGTACACTTCGACGTCGTACTCGATCTGCACGCGCGGTGCGCGATTGCGTGCGATGAACTTCTGGCTACTTTCTTTGCCCACGTTTACTCCTCCTTGAATGAACTACCGGCCTGCTGATTCAATAATCGTCCGACCCGTTGGACTCGCCCGGCTGGGGTCCACGGATCACATACAACTGCTGCATGCTGTCGGGCGCGAGGTTCTCCATGACTTCCATGAAGCTCATCGGCGCCAGGCGCTTGGCCCGTTCCAGCAGCATCGGCACGGGGCTCGACGGCTCGTAGCGCTGGTAGTAGGCGAGAATCTTGTCGATCATGCGGATCACGTCGGCGCGGCTGGTCACGTCGCCCGTGATGGCCGCGGCGCGCGGCGCGGCCGTGCCGCTGCCCTGTGCCGCGGCGCCGTCGTCATCGGGCGCGGCGTCCGAGGCTTCAGGCGCGGCTTGCGCACGGCTGGCCAGCAGGTCGGCCATGCGGCGCAGCTGGCGCGTCAACGGCGTGAGGTTCAATGACTGCGTACTGCCCACGTGATCGGCGAGCGCGGCTTCCAGGTTCACCACGCTGTCCAGCGCACCGTTGACGGCGCTGGTGGCGGCCTGCATCGCGTCGTCGGACACGTCGGCCAGCGCCGCGTCGATCGATTCGGGCGACAGCGCGGTCTGCCCGTCCGGCACGGGGGCCTCGCCGTGTGCCTGCTCCAGCACGCGCAGGGTCAGGGCCCCGAGGCCGGGCAGCATGACGAAGGCCGTCTCGCGCAGCTCGCGCAGGGTCGTCGCCGGGTCGGTCAACTGGGCCAGGCAGTTGAGGCGCAACGTGGGGTCGTTGCCGTCGTCCGGATCGAGTTCGGGATGGACACGGTCCCAGCGCTCGGTCACGAGGCGTTCGAGCAGGCGCGCGCCGTCGGCGAAGCCGGGCAGCGCATGCAG
>NZ_JBKYMO010000059.1:0-18744 GCF_047302915.1 Massilia sp. CT11-108
GTCGACGCGGTGCGCGACGCCGGCCTGCACGTCGTCCCGGTGCCCGGCTCGTCGGCGGCCATCGCGGCGCTGTCGGCGAGTGGCCTCGTGAACGACCGCTTCTATTTTGTCGGCTTCCTGCCCGCGAAGACGAAGCAGCGCGAATCGGAACTGGCCACGCTCAAGGCCGTGCCGGCGACGCTCGTGTTCTATGAGGCACCGCATCGCATCACGGACTGTGTGGAATCTCTCGTCGCCGCATTCGAGCCGACGCGCCAGGTGGTCTTTGCGCGCGAGCTCACCAAGCTGTTCGAGGAAATCCACCGCTGCCCGCTGAGCGAGGCACTCGCGTGGGTGAAGGCCGACGCCAACCGCGAGCGCGGCGAATTCGTCGTGCTGGTCGAAGGTGCGCGGACGGAGGACGATGAAGGCGACGTCGAGGCGGAGCGCGTGCTGCGCATCCTGCTGGAAGAGTGTTCGGTGAAACAGGCGGCCGCGCTGGCGGCGCAGATTACCGGGAAAAAGAAGAACGCCTTGTACGAGCGGGCGTTGCAGATCAAGGGCGGCGAGTAAGCGTACTTACCACTTGCACCCGCTGTCCTTCTTGTCCATCGCCAGGAAGATCGGCGCCAGCAAGCCCCCGGGCACGCCATCCTTGCAATCCGGCCGCTTGGCCTGCTTGATCGCCCGCTCGAACTTGCTTTCCGTTTGCAGCGCCGGTTTCGGCAGGCGTTCGAGCGCCGTGCCCACCTTGTCCGGATCGGGTTCGTTGGCCAGCTTCGTGGCCATGCCGCGCGCCAGGCTGCGCGCCGCGTCGACGTCGAAATGCCGCGTCGTCGTCGCGGGTTCCGGTGGCGGCGCGGGCGTGTCCGGTGCCGGTTTCACGGCATAGGTTTCCTCGGTCGACTGGCGTTTTTCCACCGGCACGGCGATCACAGGGCGGGTTTTCCTTGCGGGCGGCTGCGCGCGCGGGATCGGTTTCGGCGGCTCCTCGGCCGGTTTCACTTGCACGGGCGGTGGCGCGGCTTGCAGGCGGATCGTGAGCCGTTCCGGCGGCGCGGCGGGCAAGGTCGTGGCAGGCTGGCGATAGAACGCGAGCAGCAGCGCGTGCGCGAGCACCGACAGTGCAATGCCGGCCGCGACGCGGTTGACCTGCTTGCGGTCGGGGAGGGCGCCGTCGATGTTGTCGATTGCAAACGTCACGTCTTCACCTGTACGGAAAACCACGAATTCACGGGCTTTCCTTGACCTGGACAGTACCCGGACGGTATGATGGCTGTCTTCGGAGTGTAGCGCAGCCCGGTAGCGCATCTGGTTTGGGACCAGAGGGTCCAAGGTTCGAATCCTTGTACTCCGACCAGTATAGCAAGAGGCCGACGAGAGATCGTCGGCCTTTTTCATTTGTTACAACGTTCTCTTCGCCAACAATGCATTGCCGGCCCGGCTCGCGCCCTTGCGGCCGAGATGCTGCGAAATGAACGCGCCCGCCTCCACGACGACATCGAGGGCTATGCCCGTCTCGATCCCCAGTCCGTTCAGCATGTAGACCACATCCTCGGTCGCCACGTTGCCCGTCGCGCCCTTCGCATACGGGCAGCCGCCCAGGCCCGACACGGACGAGTGGAAGATCGTGACGCCCAGTTCCAGGCTGGCGTAGATGTTGGCGAGCGCCTGGCCGTAGGTGTCGTGGAAGTGGCCGGAGATGCGGTCGAGCGCGAAGGCGCGCGCCGCCGTCTCCATCACGGCCTGCGTCTTGCGCGGGGTCGAGACGCCGATCGTGTCGGCGATGTCGATCTCGTCGCAGCCCAGGTCGCGCATGCGGCCGACGACGTCCGCGACCGCATCCAGCGGCACTTCTCCCTGGTACGGGCAGCCGAACGCGCAGCTGATGCTGCCGCGCAGGCGCAGGCCGTTGTCCTTCGCCGCCTTCGCCACGGGCTCGAAGCGCGCGATGGATTCCGCGATCGAGCAGTTGATGTTCCGCTGCGAGAACGCTTCCGACGCGGAACCGAAGATCACGACTTCATCGGCCTGCGCCGCCAGCGCGGCCTCGAAGCCCTGCATGTTCGGCGTCAGCGCGGAATACAGCGTGCCGGGGCGGCGCGCGATGCCGGCCATGACCTCGGCACTCGTCGCCATCTGCGGCACCCACTTGGGCGAGACGAACGACGCCGCCTCGATATTGGCGAAGCCGGCGCGTGACAGGCGGTCGACCAGTTCGATCTTGACTGCGGCGGACACCGCTTCCTTTTCGTTCTGCAGCCCGTCGCGCGGGCCGACTTCGACGATCTTGACGTGCTTCGGCAGTTGGTTGTGCATGGTGGTTTCCTAATAGCCGCGGGCGCGGTCGACGATGTCGTCGATGGCCTCGCCCCGTTCCAGCTTGCCGATCTTGGCGGCGATCTGGCGTACGGCTTCTTCGCGCAGGGTGAGCGCGGAGATGTGCGGCGTGATGGTGATGCGCGGTTCGTTCCAGAACGGATGCGGGGCCGGCAGCGGTTCGTTGCGGAACACGTCCAGCGTGGCGCCCGCGATGTGGCCGGCGCGGATCAGCGCCAGCAGGTCCGGCTCGGCCAGCAGCGCGCCGCGCGCCACGTTGATCACGTAGGCGCCTTCGGGCAGTTGCGACAGGTGCGCGCGGTCGAGCAGGTTCGTCGTCTCGGGGGTGAGCGGCAGCATGCAGACGAGGACCTGCGTGCCGGACAGGAAGTCGCCCAGTTCGTCCATGCCGGCAAAACATGGCACGCCCGGCACGTCCTTCGGCGACCGGCTCCAGCCGCGCACGGGAAAGCCGAGCTGGCGCAAGGTGCGCAGCACGGGCATCCCGAGCTTGCCGAGGCCCAGTACGCCGACCGTGAAGTCGGCCTTGCGGCGGCGCGTTTCCAGCGGGTTCCAGATGCCCTGGCGCGCCTGCTGTTCGTAGTCGTCGAAGCGGCGGAAGTAGCGCAACGTTGCATACGCGACGTACTCCGCCATCTGCTCGGCCATGCCCGCATCGCCGAGGCGGACGATGGGGACGTGCGGCAGCGCGTCGCCGAACTTCAGCAGCGCGTCCACGCCGGCGCCCATCAGGAAGATCGCCTTGACGTGGGCCAACTGGTCGAGCAGCTGCGGCGTCGGCGCCCACACGACGGCGTAGTCGCAAGGCGGTTGCGACGCCAGCGACATGTTCTCGCGCCACACGACGGTCTCCGCGTGTGGCAATGCATCGGCAAAATCACGGGCCCACGGTTCGATGACGCCGTCGCCCCGGTACAGCAATATCCGCATCATTTGTCTCCTGATAATTGTTATGGATTGCGTGTGCTGTCTCGTTGGTTTTTATATGCTGCGGTTCTGCAACGTAATGGTGGGCGGAGGCCGCCCAACCTACGATTCGCCGTGCCCACCGGATTACGCCGCGGCTTTGAACGCCAATAATGGTGCCCCATCCGCGACCTGGTCGCCGACCTGGTACAACACTTCCTCGACCAGGCCGTCGCTCGGTGCGGCAATCGTGTGTTCCATCTTCATTGCTTCCATGATCACGAGCGGCTCGCCCTTCTTGACGAGCTGTCCGCTGGACGCGATCACGGCCACCACCTTGCCCGGCATCGGCGCCGTGAGGCGGCCGTCCGCCGTCTCGTGCTCGCCGGCATGCGCGAGTGGATCGTGCCAATCCAGCACGTGGTGCAGGCCGCCCGTGAACACGTGCAGCGTTTCGCCGTCGCGCCGCACCGTGCCCTGGATGGCCTGGCCGTCCAGGCGGATCGCGTAGCGGCTGTCATGCTGCGAAACAAGCGCCAGCGGATGGGCCTTGCCGTCCGCTTCGAGCGTCCAGCCATGTGCATGATAGGCCATGTCGATGGCATAGACCTTGGCCTGGGTCGTGGCCGCGTACTCGTCGCTGAATGCCAGCCGGCGGCGATACGTGCCGTTCATGCGCCAGCCGTAGGTGCTGGTCCACGGGTCGGTCGCGTTGCTGTTCGTCGATGTTTCCGCCGCGACGAGGGCCACGGCCGCCAGTGCCAGCGCGGACAACGGCGCCGGTCCCGCTGGCGGGAACAGCGTCGCCGTGTTTCGCTCGATCAGGCCCGTGTCCAGGTCGGCATGCGCAAAGGCATCGCCTTCGACGAGGCGTTTCAGGAAGGCGATATTGGTCGCGAGGCCGACGATGTGGAATTCGGACAGCGCCTGCGCCATGCGCGCCAGCGCCTGCGCGCGGTCCGCGCCCCACAC
Organism: Massilia sp. CT11-108; assembly: GCF_047302915.1. Lineage (NCBI taxonomy): Bacteria > Pseudomonadati > Pseudomonadota > Betaproteobacteria > Burkholderiales > Oxalobacteraceae > Massilia > Massilia sp. CT11-108. The sequence continues at coordinate 4,198 of NZ_JBKYMO010000059.1, forward strand.
GATCAGCTTCGCGATCATCGGATCGTAGAACGGAGAAATCGCGTCGCCCGCGCGCACGCCGGAATCGATGCGCACGTCGCCCAGTTCGAACGCGACGTGGCTTGGGGTGTCCATGCAGAGGAGTGTCCCGGTCGAGGGCAGGAAGCCCTTTTCCGGATTTTCCGCGTACACGCGCGCCTCGATCGCGTGGCCGTGGATCGCGAGTTCATGCTGCTGCTTCGGCAGCGGCTGGCCGGCGGCCACGCGCAGCTGCCATTCGACGAGGTCCGTCCCCGTGATCATCTCGGTGACGGGGTGCTCGACCTGCAGGCGCGTGTTCATCTCCATGAAGTAGAACGAGCCGTCCTGGTTGGCGATGAATTCGACGGTGCCCGCGCCCACATAGCCCACGGCACGTGCCGCCGCGACGGCTGCTTCGCCCATCGCGGCGCGGCGCTCGGGCGGCATGCCAGGCGCCGGCGCTTCTTCCAGCACCTTCTGGTGACGCCGCTGCACGGAGCAGTCGCGCTCGTGCAGATAGACGCAGTTGCCGTGCGTGTCCGCGAACACCTGGATCTCGATGTGACGCGGGCGCGTAAGGTATTTTTCGACGAGCACCTTGTCGTCGCCGAACGACGAAATGGCTTCGCGCTTGCACGACGCGAGCGCGGCCTGGAAATCCTCCGACCGTTCCACGACGCGCATGCCCTTGCCGCCGCCGCCCGCGCTGGCCTTCAGCAGCACCGGGTAGCCGATGCGGTTCGCTTCCGATTGCAGCAGTTCCGGGTCCTGCGCATCGCCGTGGTAGCCCGGCACGAGCGGCACGCCCGCGCCTTCCATCAACTGCTTGGCGGCGGATTTCGATCCCATCGCGCGCATCGACGATCCCGGCGGGCCGATGAACACGAGACCCGCGGCCGCGCAGGCTTCCGCGAATTCGGCGTTCTCGGACAGGAAGCCGTAGCCCGGGTGGATCGCCTGCGCGCCGGTGGCCAGCGCCGCGGCGATGATCTTGTCGCCGCGCAGATAACTGTCCCTGGCGGCGGCGGGGCCGAGCAGGATCGCTTCATCGCAGACCGCCACGTGTTTCGCGCCGGCGTCGGCTTCCGAATAGACGGCAACGGTCTTGATGCCGAGGCGGCGCGCGGTGGCGGCGACCCGGCAGGCGATTTCGCCACGGTTGGCGATGAGGATCTTAGTGAACATGGTGTCTCGTCTGTTTTAAGTTTTGTAAACGTTAGCTTTCAATCCGTCGTCCCCGTGAAAACGGGGACCCATGCTGAGCCACGGATCACGCGGCTTATGGATTCCCGCTTTTGCGGGAATGACGGGTTTTTTATTGCTGAACAGGTCGAACTTGGTTTTTGGCTTCAGCAGCCGCAGCTTTCCTTCTGCACCGACTCCAGCATCGCCGAGCGCGTTTTCAGGCCCAGCTTTTCCAGCAGCTTGCGGTCGTCGTCCGCTTCCGGATTGTCCGTGGTGAGCAGCTTGTCGCCGTAGAAGATCGAGTTGGCACCGGCCATGAAGCACATCGCCTGCACGGCTTCACCCAGCTCGCGGCGGCCGGCCGACAGACGCACGCGCGCCTTCGGCATCGTGATGCGCGCGACGGCGATCGTGCGCACGAATTCGATCGGGTCCAGCGGCGGCAGCCCGTGCATCGGCGTGCCTTCCACCTGCACCAGGTGGTTGATGGGCACCGATTCCGGATACGGGTTCATGTTGGCCAACTGCGCGATCAGGCCCGCGCGCTGGGCACGCGTCTCGCCCATGCCCACGATGCCGCCGCAGCAGATCTTCAAACCGGCAGTGCGTACGCGGCCCAGCGTGTCGAGGCGGTCGCAGTATTCGCGCGTGGAGATCACGTCGCCGTAGAAGTCCGGCGAGGTGTCGATGTTGTGGTTGTAGTAGTCCAGGCCCGCCTGCTTCAGTTGCTCGGCCTGGCCTTCTTCCAGCATGCCGAGGGTCGCGCAGGTTTCCATGCCCAGCGCTTTCACGCCGCGCACCATGGCTTCCACTTTCTCCATGTCGCGCTCTTTCGGGCTGCGCCACGCGGCGCCCATGCAGAAGCGGGTCGCGCCCTTGGCCTTCGCTTCACGCGCGGCGTCCAGCACGGTGTCGAGGTCGAGGATCTTCTTCGCCTCGACGCCGGTGTCGTAGCGCGCGGCCTGCGGGCAGTAGCCGCAGTCTTCCTCGCAGCCGCCGGTCTTGATCGACAGCAGGGTCGCGAGTTCGACGTCGCCGTCGGGGAAGTTGGCGCGGTGCGCCTGCTGCGCGCGGAACATCAGTTCCGGCAGCGGCAGTTCGAACAGCGCGAGCACGTCGGCGAGCGGCCAGGTGGCGTCTTTCGGCAGGGAGGCCGGCGTGACCGGCGGGTGGAGAGTAACGACTTGGGTCATTTCGGATTCCTTGTTTTGGTCAGGCTCGCTTGGCCGGCCATCCGGGCAGGCTCGCGAGTTCGAGGTAAGTGGAGGCCTTGGCGGCCGTCGGTTCGTCCAGGCGCGGCACGTGGCCGAGCAGCGGGGCGGGCAGGCGGCGTCCGAGCTCCGCGATGTTGTCAATCGCGAAGCGCATGTCCGGGTCCACCTGGTTGGCGACCCAGCCCGCGAGCACGAGGCCGCGCGCGACGATCGCCTCGGCCGTCAGTAAAGCATGATTGATGCAGCCCAGGCGCATGCCGACGACGAGAACGACGGGCAGCCCCAATTGTACGGCCAGATCGGCACTGTCGAAGTCTTCCGAGAACGGCACGCAGAAACCGCCCACGCCTTCGACGACGGTCGCGTCGGACGCGCCGAGGATTTCGGCATACGCCGTCAGGATGGGCACGGGTTCGATGGTCACGCCTTCCAGCGCGGCCGCGATGTGCGGGGCGCACGGTTCGCGCAGCATGTACGGCGTCGTGATCGACTGCGGCAGCTGCACGTTGCCGGCCGCGCGCAGCATGGCCGCGTCGTCGTTGTGCAGTTCGCCGTCGCGTTCCTCGGCACCGGCCGCGATGGGCTTCATGCCGCATGCGCGCACGCCATGGCGCACGAGTTTATGGAGGATGGCGCTGGAGATCAGCGTCTTGCCGATCTCCGTGTCGGTGCCCGTCACGAAGCAGGCGAAGCGCGTCGGCACGCCTTCCGCGGCCAGTGGCGCGGGGACGGCGATCGGCATCGCGGCCGGTTCGGCCATGCCGACGGATTGTTCGGGCTCGTTCAGACTCATGCCGAGGTCCTTTCCAGCTGGTTGAGCGCAGTAATCAACTGCGCGACGTCTTGTTCGGTATGCGCGGCGGACAAGGTCACGCGCAGGCGCGCCGTCCCCACCGCCACGGTCGGCGGACGGATCGCCGGCACCCACAGCCCCTGCTCGTGCAGGCGGGCCGCGGCGGCCATCGCCTCGTCGTTGGCGCCGATGATGATGGGCTGGATCGCCGTCGTCGAGACGGGGCGCTGCCAGCGCTCCAGGCGCAGGCCGGCGTCCAGTTGCGCGATGCGCGCACGGAGGCCGGCGCGGCGTTGTTCACCTTCATCGCCCTCGATGATATCCACACTCGCGAGCAGCGCGTGCGCGAGCGCGGGCGCGGCGGCCGTCGTGTAGATGTACGGGCGTGCGCGCTGGATCATCAGCTCGATCACGTCTTCGTGCGCGGCGATGAACGCGCCGCCGACGCCAGCCGCCTTGCCCAGCGTGCCGATGTAGACGAGGTGCGGCGAACGCAGGCCGAAATGCTCCAGCGCGCCGCGGCCGTTATCTCCCAGCACGCCGAAGCCGTGCGCATCGTCGACGACGAGCCACGCGCCGTGGCGCTCGCACAGCGCGAGCAGTTGCGGCAGCGGGGCGAGGTCGCCATCCATGCTGAACACGCTGTCCGTCACGACGATTTTAACGGGCGCTGCGCTCGCCGCCAGTTTCTCTCCCAGCACGGCCACGTCGCCGTGCGGGTACACGGTCACGCCCGCGCGCGCGAGGCGGGCGCCGTCGATCAGCGAGGCGTGGTTCAGCGCTTCCGAAAAAATCATCGCATCGGGCGTGCTGCCGAGCCCCGTCAGCACGGCGAGGTTCGCCATGTAGCCGGTGCAGAAGTACAGCGCGCGCGCGGATTCCAGATGCGGCGCTTCGAACGCGGCGAGTCGATCTTCCAGCAGCGCGTGCGCGCGGCTGTGGCCCGATACGAGGTGCGACGCGCCGCTGCCGGCGCCATACAGGCTCGCACCCTCGCGCAGCGCTTCCACGACGCGCGGGTGCGCGGCGAGGCCCAGGTAATCGTTGCTGCAGAACGCGAGCATGTCCCGGCCGTCGACGACCTGGCGCGGCGCGCAGGGCGTCTCCGCCGTACGCCGGTAGCGGGTCAGGCTGCGGCTTGCCAGCTCGTCCAGTTGGGCGCGGACGTCGTCGATCAGGTTCGTCATCATTCCGCGATCACTTCTTCGAACACCTTGCGCGTGCGCGCGGCGAGGCCGACGATTTCTTCTTCGTCCAGCACGTACGGCGGCATCAGGTACACGGTGCGGCCGATGGGACGCAATAAAAGCTCGTTTTCCACGGCGCTCGTGAAGAAGCGGCGCGCGAAGGTCGACGCGCGCTGCGTGTCCGGCTCGACCGCATCGAACGCGAGGATCATGCCGCGCTGGCGGAAGTTCGTCACGCGCTTGTGGTCCAGCAGCGGCGCCAGTTCCAGCATCAGGCGCGTGGCCGTCTCGCGGTTCTTGTTCAACACGTCGTCGTCCTGGAAGATCTGCAGCGTGGCCAGCGCGGCGCGGCAGGCCAGCGCATTGCCTGTGTACGAGTGCGAGTGCAGGAAGCCGCGCGTGATGTCCTCGCTGTAGAACGCCTCATAGACCTTGTCGGTGGTGAGGACGAGCGACAGCGGCAGGTAACCCCCGCTGATGCCCTTCGACAGGCACATGAAGTCCGGCCAGATCGCCGCCTGTTCGCACGCGAAGAACGTGCCGGTGCGGCCGCAGCCGACCGCGATCTCGTCGGCGATCAGGTGCACGTGGTATTTGTCGCACAGCTCGCGCAGGCGCTGCAAATACAGCGGGTCGTGCATCGCCATGCCGGTCGCGCACTGCACGAGCGGTTCGACGATGATGGCGGCGATGTGGTCGGCCCGTTCCGCGAACAGCGCCTCGACATCCTTCGCCGCACGCAGCGCGACGTCCTGCGCGGACTCGCCGTCGACGGCGTTGCGCGCATCGGGCGACGACACCGTCCGCGCGGCGCGCAGCAGCGGGCCGTACGCATCCTTGAACAGCGCGACGTCCGTCACGCCCAGCGCGCCGACGGTCTCGCCGTGGTAGGAGCCCTGCAGGCAGACGAATTCCTGCTTGTCCGCATAGCCCGCGTTGCGCCAGTAATGGAAGCTCATTTTCAGCGCGATCTCGACGGCCGATGCGCCATCGGATGCGTAGAACGCGTGACCCAGCTGCTGGCCCGTCAGTGCGGCCAGTTGTTCGGACAGCTCGATCACCGGTTCATGCGTAAAGCCTGCGAGCATCGCGTGTTCGAGCTTGTCCAGCTGGTCTTTCAACGCTGCGTTGATGCGCGGGTTGGCGTGGCCGAACAGGTTGACCCACCAGGAACTGATGCCGTCCAGGTAGCGCCGGCCTTCATGGTCGACCAGCCATGGCCCCTTGGCGTGGCTGACGGCGATCAGCGGCACCTCTTCGTGGTGCTGCATTTGCGTGCATGGATGCCAGACGCTGCGCAGGCTGCGCGCGATCCAGTCGGAGGAGGTGGTGGTGGGTTTCAATCTACGTCCTGTTTGGTCTAGCTAGTCCAGCCATGAAGGCCGGCGTTTTTCGAGAAATGAGGCGACGCCCTCGCGCCCTTCGAGCGACGCGCGGATGCCCGCGATGCGGTTCGCCGTGTCTTCCAGCAGCGCTTCCTTGACCGGTTCGCCCGCGATCTCGCGCACGAGCGTCTTCGCTTCGCGCACGGCATTCGGGCTGTTGTTGGCCAGTGCCTGCACGATGCCGGCGACCTTCGTGTCGAGGTCCGCGGCCGGGACGATCTCGTGCACGAAGCCGATGCGGTGGGCTTCCTTCGCGTCGAAGCGTTCGGCGGTGAGGAAGTAACGGCGTGCGGCCTGCTCGCCCATCGCCTTGATCACGTAGGGCGAGATCGTCGCCGGGATCAGTCCGAGTTTGACTTCGGACAGGCAGAAATTGGCCGTGTCGACGCTGATGGCGACATCGCACGCGGCCACGAGGCCCATGCCGCCGGCGTAGCAATCGCCCTGGACTTTCGCCACGACGGGCTTCGGGCAGACATAAATGGTGCGCAGCATGTCGGCGAGGCGCATGGCGTCGGCGCGGTTTTCGCTGTCCGAATAACCGGCCATTTTCTTCATCCAGTTCAGGTCCGCGCCGGCGCAGAACGCGGCGCCGGTCGCGCCCAGCACGATGGCGCGCACGAGCTCATGGCGTCCCAGCTCGTCGAAGGCGAGGGCCAGCTCCGCGATGCTTTGTTCGTTGAACGCGTTGCGCAGGTCGGGGCGGTTCAGCGTGACGTGGCCGATGCGGTCGGTAATGGTGACAGTGAGGGTCTGGTAGTCCATGTCTCGTCTCCTCACATGCGGAACACGCCGAACTTCGTGTCCGGGATCGGCGCGTTCAGCCCGCTTGACAAGCCCAGGCCCAGCACCATGCGCGTATCGGCCGGGTCGATCACGCCGTCGTCCCACAGGCGCGCGGTGGCGTAATACGGGTGGCCCTGGTGCTCGTACTGTTCCTTGATCGGCTGCTTGAACGCGGCTTCCTCGTCCGCACTCCACTGCCCGCCGCGGGCCTCGATGCCGTCGCGCTTGACGGTCGCCAGCACCGACGCCGCCTGGTCGCCGCCCATCACGGAGATGCGCGCATTGGGCCACATCCACAGGAAGCGCGGCGAGAACGCGCGGCCGCACATGCCGTAGTTGCCGGCGCCGAACGAGCCGCCGATGATCACGGTGAACTTGGGCACCGACGCCGTCGCGACCGCGGTGACCATCTTCGCGCCGTTGCGGGCAATGCCTTCGTTTTCGTATTTGCGACCGACCATGAAGCCGGTGATGTTCTGCAGGAAGACGAGCGGGATTTTTCTCTGGCAGCACAGCTCGATGAAGTGCGTGCCCTTCAGTGCGGATTCCGAGAACAGGATGCCGTTGTTGGCGATGATCCCGACTTTCATGCCGAAGATGTGGGCGAAGCCGCAGACGAGCGTCGTCCCGTAGCGGGCCTTGAATTCGTCGAACTCGCTGCCGTCCACGATGCGCGCGATGACTTCGCGTACGTCGAACGGTTTACGGGTGTCGACAGGAATGACGCCGTACAGCTCTTCCGGCGCGTACTTGGGCTCCACCGCTTCGCGTAGCGCGCCCTGCTGGGGCTTGGTGCGGTTCAGGTTCGAGACGATGGTTCGCGCGAGCGCCAGCGCGTGCGTGTCGTCCTGCGCCAGGTGGTCGGCCACGCCGGACAAACGCGTGTGCACGTCGCCGCCGCCGAGGTCCTCGGCCGTGACGACTTCGCCCGTCGCCGCCTTCACGAGCGGGGGGCCGCCCAGGAAGATCGTGCCCTGTTCCTTGACGATGATGGATTCGTCGCTCATCGCCGGCACGTACGCGCCGCCCGCCGTGCAGGAGCCCATCACGACGGCGATCTGCGGGATGCCTTTCGCGGACAGGTTGGCCTGGTTATAGAAGATGCGGCCGAAGTGGTCGCGGTCGGGGAACACGTCGTCCTGGTTCGGCAGGTTGGCGCCGCCCGAGTCGACGAGGTAGATGCAGGGCAGGTTGTTCTGCTCCGCGATCTCCTGCGCGCGCAGGTGTTTTTTGACCGTCATCGGGTAGTACGTGCCGCCCTTGACGGTGGCGTCGTTACAGACGATCACGCATTCCTGGCCTGCCACGCGGCCGATGCCCGTGATGATGCCGGCGGCGGGCGCCGCATCGTCGTACATTGCGTAGGCGGCCATCTGGGAGAATTCGAGGAACGGCGTGCCCGGATCGAGCAGCATCTGCACGCGCTCGCGCGGCAGCAGCTTGCCGCGCGCGACATGCTTGGCACACGCGGCTTCGCCGCCCCCCTTGGCGACCTGCGCCACCTTGGCGCGCAAGTCGTCGACGAGGGTTTGCATGGCGGCGGCGTTGGCTTTGAAATCTTCGCTGCGCGGGTTGAGTTTCGTGTCGATCTGGGGCATCGGATCCTGTCTCCTGCTGTTCGCGGCTTGTGGCGCGGTTTTATTCAGGGAAACTGCCGTCCACATAGAACCACCGCATCTTGCCACCCACGGCAGGGTCCGGCTCGCGCAGGAACCGGCTGACTTCGTGCAACCGGTGGGCGCGGCCGTGGACCTTGAAGCGGGCGACGAATTCGACGGTGTCTTCGTTGGGTTGTTCCGGCAGGTCTGCTTTACGTTGACGTAAACGTAAAGCAGATTTTATCTCAAGTCCGAGCCACTGCACCTTCTGGTTTTGGTCGATGATGGGTTCCGCCGGCAACGTGCTGGGGTGCCAGGTCGCGCGCAGGTAGGCTTCGTCCCGCATGACGAAGGCCGTGTAGCGGGAACGCATCAATGCCTCGGCCGTCGGCGGCAGTTCCGCGCCGGCGATGAAGGGGCCGCAGCAGCGCATGATCGACGGGCCGCCGCAAGGACAGGGGAGAGGCTTCGCAGGAGTAGGCATGGCGGCAATTATCCGCCATTTCCGCGGGCTGGGTGAGCCACGCCTTTATGCGGGATAACAGCAGATGCGTGGGCGTTAAAGCATCTGTGCAGATCTTTTGCCGAAAATAAATGAACTGCTCATTAAATGGGCGGAGAAAAATTTTGTTTTTGGGTGCCCAGGATGGCTGTTCCATAACATTTCCCTGCGATTGCGCCGGAAAGTGATGTAAGAATGGCACAACGTGGTCTAACGATTGTATATTTACAACGTTTTGCTACGCGAAGGAGACGGTCATGTCTGCAATCCACAGTCTTGTTCTTGCCGCTGCCCTGTCGAACGTGCTGGCCACGGCCGTGGCGACGGAAGTCACGGTCGAGAAGGACTTGCCGAAGCGTGCGAAGGCCCGGTTCTTCGAGCGCGTGCAGGCGGGGGAGCTGGCCGATGCGGTCGCGCACCGGGGGCAGCCGGTGGATGTCAAGCCGGGCCAATACCATTTGCGCGTGCCCTGCGACAGCATGAAGCCGGGGAGCTTTGCAGACATCACCGTCACGATCGATGACAACAGCAGGACGCGGTTGAGGCTGGAGGAGTGCGGGGTGCAGGTCGACAGTCATTGAGCAATGCTCGAAGACTAAGCTGAGTAAGTCGGCCATGTTTTTACATTAAGTTTACGGTGATCTCCCGTATAGTTTGTTCGGCGAGCGAATTAATTAAATCGCGATTTTGGATCCGATGCGCGACACCGCCGGCGCACCTCGGCTTTTTTGGTTTGACTAACGTTAATCATATGAACCGTTTCCTTGGTTTCGCGGCACTGACTGGGTTCGTGCTGGCTGCCGCTACGCATGTGTTTGCCTTGGCAGGCGTCGACGTGGCGGAGCATTTCCCGTCTGTCTGGCTCCTGCATGTCGGAATATTCGTCGTCTTCGTCCCGTTCGTTTTCTCCAGCCGGAAGGTACTTGGCACGCGCCCTTCGCTTGCGGACATGCGAGCGTTGGTTCCCGGTTGGGTCTTTTTCGCCGGCGCGGCCGTTTGGCTCTATATGATGATCAACTTCGCGCTGTTCGCCGCCGCAACACAAGGCGGTAATCCGGCCGTGGAAGCGGGCAAGTACGTGCTGAAAAACCATGGACGGCTCATTCGAGAACTCAGCGGTGCGGAGTACGAGGCGCTGCGGGCGAATGAATTGCGCGGTTTCTCCGGGCACTGGTTATTGTTCTATTTCGTGCCGTTCGCATACTTCCTGTTTGCGAAAAGACCAGGTTCCTCCAATCCGTCACCGACGTCTGTGTGACACTCCGTGATTTTGTCGGCTGAACAAGTTGCTATGCTGGTCCATGGTCGGGTTCGACACGTGCCGACCGGGGATATCGACAAAAACAAACTGAAATCCAAAACATATTTCATGAAACAATCATTAATTCGCAGAGCATTATTCATCGTGTCGTTGCTGCTCATTTCCTCAAGTGCGACGGCTCGAGAACTTCCCGGCAAGCGCGACTCGCTGCACTCGGTCGTCCTGAATGAAGACAGGGTGATCCAGGTGCTCCTGCCTGAAAACTTCAACCCGGCATCGGGACAAAAATACGATGTGCTATATATCCTGGATGGTGATGGCAACTTGAACACTATCTCGGATATCCAGCAGTTTGCGCAGAACGAGTCTTACATGCCTCCCGTCATCATGGTGGCCGTGTTTAATACCAATCGTGACCGCGACATGACGCCGACCCATGTCGAGCAGATGGCCAGCTCGGGCGGGGCGGACAAGTTCCTGTCTTTTTTGAAGAACGAACTGCTCCCCTATATCAATAAAACCTACCCTGTCAGCGGCAACAATATATTGTATGGACACTCGCTGACCGGCCTGTTTTCCGTTTATGCATTTCTCGCCGAGCCACAGCTCTTCAATTATTACCTGGCCGTCGACCCAAGCCTTTGGTGGGATAGCAATTACATCAACAAAATTGCAGGCGACAAGTTGAATGCCTCGCCGGGTAAAGGCAAATCCCTGTTCATTACCGGGCGCGACGACGCGGGACTCAAGCAGATGGGAATTGCCGACATCGACACTCTTTTGAAGGAGAAGGCGCCCAAGGATTTAAACTGGAAAATCGTCGGCTACCCGGATGAGCACCATGGCTCGCTGCGGCTGAAAAGTGTCTACGATGGACTGAAATTCTTCTACAGCGGCTATGGCACACCGGCTGTCGTATTTCACCCGATGAACGGCATCGTCCTGAAGGACACGCCCTATAAAGTCTATTATTTTGGACAATCGCAAGTGCGCTACACGCTCGACGGGAGCGAACCGACATCGTCATCCACGAAAATGTTGCTTCATAATAGCCTGGTGAATGATGCCAAGTTGACCGCCAAGGATCTGGATCGTACCGACCGGTTCAACAAGACAACGGTCGGCGAATTCAGGATCGGGAATGCGCTGCCGGCAGTTGCAAAGCCGAGCAACATCACGCCGGGCGGCCTCAATTATTCCTATTATGAAGGATGGTGGAGCGCGTTGCCGGACTTCCGCAAAATGAAACCCGTTCGTTCTGGAATCGCCAGCAAAGAGTTCAACGTCAACAATATGCCCCGTTCGAGCGATTTCGCGACGCTATTGGAAGGCTACATCGAGATTCAAAAGGACGGGCAATATATCTTCGTCCTGGACTCGGATGACGGATCCAGGTTATTCCTTGGAGACCACCTACTGATCGATTACGACGGCACCCACGGTGGTGGGAAGCCGAAAACCTATTTGGTTCCTCTGGCAAAAGGCTTCTATCCCGTCCGGCTGGAGTATTTCCAGCAAGGTGGAGGCGCTCATCTCTCGCTGCACTATGTATTGCCCGGCGAGGAACAGCCGCAGCCCATTCCGCTTGAGCTTCAATACAGCAAGCACTGATATGAGGGCAGCCTACCCGGGCGGGGGCTGCTCGGCCCCCGAATCTCAACCAAGCATCAACCCATCCAACCCAAACGGCGGCGCCTTCCCGCGCATGAGATCCGCCAGCAAACTCGCCGTCCCACAAGCAAACGTGAACCCAAGTGGCCCGTGCCCCACGTTCAGCCATAGGTTCGAATACGGGGTGGCCCCGATGATCGGCGCACTGTTCGGCGTCGCCGGCCGCAGCCCGGCCCACGGCGTGATCCGCGTATAGTCCGCCGCACGCGGCATCGTTTCCTTCACCTGGCGCGTGAGACTGTCCAGCCGATGAGCGTTCAGGCTCAGGTCTTCGCCGACCATGTCGACCATCGCCGCCACCCGAAGTTTGTCGCCAATGCGCGCATACAGCACCTTGCGTTCGAAGTCGGTGACGCTGATCTCGGGCGCCACGTCGTCCTGGCGGATGGGCGCCGTCAGGCTGTAGCCCTTCAGCGGGTAGATCGGCAACGACAGACCCGCCGATTCCCCAAGCATGCGGCTCTGCATGCCGGCCGCCAGCACATACGCGTCGGCCGACAGGACGCCGGCCGACGTCTGCACGCCGGTGATCCGGCCGCCGCCAGTGACGAAGCGCAAAGCCTCGCCATGCACGAAGCCCGAGAAGCGCGGATGTGCGCCGATGCGTTCAGCCAGCGCCACGCAGAACGCGTAGCAGTCGGCCACCGCTTCGCCACTGTTGTAGATGCCGCCGGCGAGCTTGTTTTCCATTGCGGCCAGCGCGGGTTCGTGCGCCACGCATTCGGAAGCATCCCACACGGCGCCGGCATTCGGCTTCGCGGCGGCCGCGTCGAAAACGGCGCGCGTGCGGTAGACGACCAGCTTGCCCGCGTCGCGCCATTCGAATGCGTCCAGCGGCACGACGGGTTCCAGAGATGCCATCGCGCGGCGCGACAGCTCGCCCAGTTGCAGCAGTTTGTTCGTCGTCTTGCGGTTCAGGTCGGCGCGGCAGTTGGCGAGGAAGGCGGCCAGCCAGCGCCACTGGTGCGCGTCGAATTGCGGGCGGAAGCGCAGCGGGCCATGTTCCTGGAACAGCCACTTCAGGGCCTTCAGCGGCACGCCAGCGTCCGCCAGCGGCGACACGTAGCGGTAGCTCAGTTGCCCGCCATTGCTGTAGCTCGTGCCGGTGCCCACGCCCGGTGCGCGTTCCAGCAGCGTGACCCGGTAGCCGGCTTCGAGAAGCCACCACGCCGAGGTCAGGCCGACGACGCCGCCGCCGATGACGATTACTTGTTGCATCCGTGCACGCTTTTGATCATGGACATGCGAAGAAGCTTAGGGGCTGGCCCTGCGCTCGGCTAATGAATGTAGAGCGGCCGGGCATAACCGGGGTTCATGTTATGGCGTGTTGATATAACGCCGTCAGGATGCGCTCCTGGAACCGCGCCAGCGACGAATACTTGCCCTTGTTGGTGGGCGCGAACGGATCCGTCGACGTGCCGCCCACCAGCACGATCATCCCGTTCCGGCGCTCCGGATCGAACGCGAACACCGACATCAGCCCGTACGCATCGCCCAGGTGCCCGACGGCCGGAAAACCGCCGCCCTCGACCAGCCGGCTCCCCGTTTCGTCCGGGAACTGTTCATTGCCGAGCCCCCAGCAGTGAAACAGCCCCTCCGACGTGTCGCCATTGCGGCCGTCATACGTCCATTGGCGGCTGAACATCAGCGACAGCGTGGCCGGCTTCAACAGCTGCGGCCCTTGCCCCATCAGCATGCGCATCACGACCCCCATGTCGCGCGCGCTGATGCGCAGGCCGCCCGTCGGACTGAACGGCGTGGCATTCGTACCGATGACATAACGGTCGATGGCAACAGGCGGTTTGACGCTGTAGTCGTCGGCCTGGGCGATCCACGGGCCGGCCGGACCCCACACCTCCGTGTCGACCGTGCGCTTGCGGTACAGCGTCGCCAGATTGGCCAGCGCATTTGGCGGAAGTTCTGAGGGGAGATAGCCCGCCTGCAAGCCCAGCGGCTCGATCAGCAGGCGCCGCATCAGGCGATCGAAGCGTTCGCCGGTCACGCGTTCCATCACCGTACCGATCACGCCCCACCCGAGGTTGCAGTACGTGAAGTAGGCGCCCGGACCCGCGTTGGCCGCGAACATCCGGGCGTCGATGACATCCTTCAGCGCGACGTCCGCACCCCACGAATAGCCGGCATCGTCGCGCAGCGAAGACGTGTGCGTCAGCAGGTGGCGCAGGGAAATTAACTGGTCAGGGAAATGCGGATTGCGCAACGTAAAGCCGAGGTAGCCGGAAACGTCGGCGTCGAGGTCGACCTTGCCGCTTTCATACAGACGCATCAGCCCGAGCGTCGTCATCATCTTCGAGATCGACGCAATGCGGAACAGCGTATCCGGCCCGACGGGCTTGTCCGGCAGACCATCGTGTCCGATGAAGCGTCGGCCGAATTGATACGAATAGCTGACCTGCCCGGCACGGACCGTCAGCACTGACAGGCTCGCCAGCTCGCAGGCCGGATCCGCGGCGATGGCGGCGAGTTCCCTGTCCAGCCGGCGGGGCGGCGCGGCCAGCAACGGTCCGGCCGCCCCCAGTAACGCCATGCCCAGCATATTCCGTCGCGCTCTGTTCATCGTCATCCCCATATGATGGCCATGCAGGCGAGAATACGGACTCGGCCCGCGCCGGGCAAATACAGCGATGTCAATCCCGCATAACTTTTCGGAATGACAACGGCCGATCCTTTCATGACAGCCCCGGCGGCATCGGTATTACACTGGTCATGTCCGCACATCCAGGTCGAACAACAACGCGATGCTGAACACCGAAACCCCCGCCCCGCAACACGCGTCCCTCGATCAATATCCCACCGCCGAGCTGGTCAACGTGCTCGTCGACGACCAGTTCACGGCCGTCGAGGCCGTGCGTGCCGCCGCGCCGCGCATTGCCGCGCCCTGGTCCACATCGTCCTCGGCACCTTCGACGGCGACGAACATCGCATCCGTCCCGCCGGCCAGCAGCGC
>NZ_JBKYMO010000060.1:0-18734 GCF_047302915.1 Massilia sp. CT11-108
GGGCGGGAATGGGCAAGCGGGTTCTTTCAGCAGCTGCGGCGGAGGCTATGTTAGCAAGCTTTTGTTGCCGAATTTGCACACACAATCACACACGATGGTCGTAAAAAAACCCGCCGGAGCGGGTTTATTTACCGATACAGAAGCGACTGAAGATCACCCCAAGCAGATCATCCGGCGTGAACTGCCCCGTAATGCTGGACAGCTGATCCTGCGCGAGCCGCAGCTCCTCCGCGAACAGGTCGAGCGACTGGTCATCCTGCGCCGCATGCTCGGCGGCATACCGCAGGTGCTCGCGCGCCTGGCGCAGCGCGACGAGGTGGCGTTCGCGCGCGAGGTACAGCGATTCGCCCGTCTGCTGCCAGCCGGCGATGCGCAGCAGTTCCGCGCGCAGCAGGTCGATGCCGATCTTTTCGTGCGCGGACAGGTAGATGTTGACCGCATCCGCGCCCTGGTCCACGGACGGCTTGTGTCCCGACAGGTCGATCTTGTTCCAGATGCGCACGACGGGCACGCCGGCCGGGAACGCGGCGACGATGTCCTCGTCGGCCTTGGCCGGGCCGAGGCTCGCGTCGAGCAGGTGCAGGATCACGTCCGCCTTGCCGACCTCGCCCCACGTGCGCTCGATGCCGATGCGCTCGACGACGTCGATGCCCTCGTCGATGGCGCGGATGCCGGCCGTGTCGACGATGTTCAGCGGGATGCCCTCGACCTGGATCGTCTCGCTGACTTTATCGCGCGTCGTGCCCGCGATCGGCGTGACGATGGCGACGTCCGATCCGGCCAGCGCGTTCAGCAGCGACGATTTGCCGACGTTCGGCTGGCCGACCAGCACGACGTTCAACCCCTCGCGCAGCAGCGCGCCCTGCGCGGCCTGGCGGAACACGGCTTCCAGCGCGTCGACGATGCCTTTCAGTTGGCCGCGCGCATTGGATTTCTCGAGGAAGTCGATTTCCTCTTCCGGGAAGTCGAGCGTGGCTTCGACGAGCATGCGCAGGTTGATCGTCTTCTCGACCAGTTCGTGCACGACCTTCGAGAACGCGCCGGACAGCGATTGCGACGCCGATTTCGCGGCGGCCTCGGTGGACGCGTCGATCAGGTCGGCGACGGCCTCCGCCTGCGCGAGGTCGAGCTTGTCGTTCAGGAAAGCGCGGCGCGTGAATTCGCCCGGCTCGGCCAGGCGCAGGTCCACGTCGCGGCCCGCCTCCAGCACGCGCGCGAGCAGCATGCGCAGCACGACGGGGCCGCCGTGGCCCTGCAGTTCCAGCACGTCCTCGCCGGTGTACGAGTGGGGCGCCTTGAAATACAGCGCGAGGCCTTCGTCGATGACGGTGCCCGCGGCATCCTTGAACGGCACATAAGTGGCGTGGCGGGGCGCCAGCGTCGTGCCAGGGAACAGCGCGGCCACGAGCGGCGCGAGGTTCTTGCCGGAGGCGCGCACCACGCCGATGCCGCCGCGTCCGGGGGCGGTGGCGATGGCGGCGATGGGAGAGGTATCGAGTTTCATGGTCGGATTGTAGGTGCAAACAAAAAAGCCCGTGCGGACACGGGCTTTTCGGTCACCGGGCCGGTGTTACTTGGCCGGCGCGAACTTCTTGGTGATGACGTACTGCTGCGCCATCGAGATCAGGTTGTTCACGACCCAGTACAGCACGAGGCCGGACGGGAAGAACAGGAAGATGACCGAGAACGCCAGCGGCATGAACATCATCATCTTGGCCTGCACCGGATCGGCCGGCTGCGGGTTCAGCTTCTGCGTGATGAACATCGAGATCGCGTACAGGATCGGCAGGATGAAGTACGGGTCCGGTGCCGTCAGGTCGTGGATCCAGCCCACCCACGGCGCGCCGCGCATCTCGACCGCGGCCTGCAGCACCCAGTACAGCGCCAGGAACACCGGCATCTGCACCAGGATCGGCAGGCAGCCGCCCAGCGGGTTGATCTTCTCGGCCTTGTACAGCTCCATCGTCGCCTGCTGCATCTTGACCGGATCGTTTTTATGGCGCTCGCGGATCGCCTGCATCTTCGGCGTCACCGTCTTCATCTTGGCCATGCTGCGGTAGCCGGCCGCCGACAGCGGGAAGAACAGCAGCTTGATCAGGATGGTGAAGGCGATGATGGTCCAGCCCCAGTTGCCGATCATCGAGTGCAGCCAGTTCATCGTGGCGAAGATCGGCTTGGCGATGATCGCGGCCCACGCGTAGTCGCGCACCAGGTCCAGGCCCGGGGTCACTTTTTCCAGCAGCGACTGCACCTGCGGCCCCGAGTACAGGCGCGCGGCGTTCGAGACGGTCGCGCCCGGTGCCACGGTGCCCAGCGGCTCGACGGCGCCGATGGCGAACAGGTTGTTACCCAGCGACTTCGTGTAGATGTCGCGCTGCGTGTTCGCCGGCGGGATGAACGCCGAGACGAAGAAGTGCTGCGAGATCGCGATCCAGCCATCCTTCGACTGCTTGGCGTGGTCGGCCGAACCCTTGCCGACCTTCTCGAACGTCAGCTTCTGGTAGTGCTCTTCCGGCGTCCACAGCGTGGGGCCCGTGTAGCTGCTGTTGAAGTACGTGTCGCCTTCCGGCTTCATGCCGTCGTGCTCGAGCTGGAAGTACAGCGACGGGGTGACCGGTGCCTGGGTCAGGTTCGTCACGTCGTGGCGCACGTCGATCACGTAGTCGTTGCGCTTGAACGTGAAGGTCTTGGTCAGGCGCACGCCGCCCTGCTCCGCATCCAGCACGACCTGCACCTGGTTGTTGCTGTCCAGCGTGCGCGGGCCCGGACGGACCGTGAACGGGGTGTTGTGGTTCGGCAGGACGCCGGCCGCGCTGGCGCCGGTCAGGCCCGTCTGCGCGAGGTAGACGCGCGGACCGTTGGCCTGGAACAGCACCTGGTTCTTGTTCGGGTCGACCTTGTCGCGGTACTTCAGCAGTTCCAGGCGACGGATCACGCCGCCGGCCGTGTCGATGTCGACTTTATAGACGTCGGTGGTGACGGTGATGACCTGGGCCTGCACGGGCGCGGGTGCCGCGGGCGTGCCCGGGACGGTGCCGGCCGGGGTCGGCGTCGCCGCTGAGGTTGCGTCATTAGGCAAGTCGTTCGGCTTGGCCGGGTTCGGTGCCTGCGCGACCTTGGCCGGCGGCTGTGCCGAGAACATCGACTGCTTGCCGTTGGCCACCATCCAGTCGTTCCACAGGACGACCAGCGCGACGGCGAACACGATCCACAGGATGGTACGTTTATTGATTTCCATTGGTCTTATTCAGGAATGCTTGCAACCGCAAGCGGTTGGTGAGGAATGCTGCTCCCCGGGACGCGGTACCAGGTCGACGCCGCCGTCGTTCCACGGATGGCAGCGGCAGACGCGGCGCAGGGCCAGCCATCCGCCGCGCGCGGCGCCGTGGATCTTGACGGCCTCGATCGCGTAATTGGAACAGGTCGGAAAGAAACGGCAGTTCTGTCCGAGCATCGGAGACACCAGCAACTGGTAACCGCGCAACAGCCAGACGAGCAACCGGTTCATGATAGTCCCGGTTGCGAGCCTGAAGGCGCAACGCTTGCCGCCTGTGGAGCGGCCTGGGCATTGCGCGGACGCGGCATTTGCGACGCGAACAGGCGTGCCAGTTCCACGCGCAACTGCGCCTTCAACGCGGACGTCGTCGCCGGACCGTCCTTGCCATTGACCGGACGCGACAAGCGCACGATGCAGTCGAGCGCCGGCAGCTGCGTGGTCCGGAACAGTTCGCGCGTGATGCGCTTGATGGTGTTGCGCGTGACCGCGCGCGGCGCAAAACGTTTGGCCGCGACGACGCCCAGCCGCGCATGAGGCAGGGCATTCGGTCGGGTATAGAGCACGAAATGCGCGGTTTTTTGTGCAGGGCGCAAACGAAAAACGGATGAAAACTCATCCGTTTTTACGATACGCCGAACGCGCGCAAAGTCGTGCGAACCTTCGCCTGACATAGGTCGTAGGCGTGGTCGATGCGGCTTTCCGGGCTTAGACAGCCAGGCGCTTGCGGCCCTTGGCGCGGCGAGCGTTCAGGACAAGGCGGCCACCACGGGTAGCCATACGTGCGCGGAAGCCGTGCGTGCGCTTGCGACGGACGACGGAAGGTTGGTAAGTACGTTTCATGGTGGTCTCGCTTAAAGCAAAATAGATGCAAAATCGGGGCTGAGCTCACACTGAGTCAGCATTGCGCCAATGACATTTCGCAGTTGTTAAGCCAGCGTCACGCCACAGCAAAGCTTGTCGCCTGTGTGCCATTTGTTGGGTTAACAAGGCGTACGGGCGGGGAACCCTGAATTATTCAGCATTTTGAGTTCAACTGTCAAGGCGGCAGTTGTGTCAAGGCCGCGTTATTGTGCGCCGCAAACGGTTGCCCATGCACGTCAGGCGCTTCCGTTTCGGTGGAAAATTCCTGTATCGCCTGTGGATAACTTGCGAGAACACAGGTAAAATAGAGTGTTACGCTTAACTTAGTCGATGTATGGATAACTTTTGGCAGACCTGTTCCAACCAGTTGGAGCTCGAGCTGACACCGCAGCAATATACCGCGTGGATCAAACCACTCGTCGCCCTTGACTACGAGGACGGCAAGCTGCGCATTGCGGCGCCCAATCGATTCAAGCTCGACTGGGTGAAGTCGCAGTTCGCCAACCGCATCACCGCGCTGGCGTCCGAGCATTATCAGCGGCCGGTCGACGTGCAGTTCGTGCTCGACCCGAAGAACAGCATGCCGAAAAAAGCGGTGTCGTCGGCCCCAGCCCCGATGCCGTCCAGCAGCGGCGCGCTGGGCATCAACGCCGCCGCCGACAAGACCGTGCCGGAGATGCCCGTCGTCACGCCGGACAATGTCATCGCGAACAATCCGCGCCGCGAGCAGAGCCGCGTCAACCCGGACCTCACGTTCGAGAACTTCGTGACCGGTAAGGCGAACCAGCTGGCGCGCGCCGCCGCGATCCAGGTCGCCAACAACCCGGGCGTCTCGTACAACCCGCTGTTCTTTTACGGCGGCGTGGGCCTCGGTAAGACCCACTTGATCCACGCGATCGGCAACCAGGTGATGGCCGACCAGCCGGGCGCGCGCATCCGCTATATCCACGCGGAACAGTATGTGCGCGACGTCGTGACCGCGTACCAGCGCAAAGGCTTCGACGACTTCAAGCATTACTATCACTCGCTGGACATGCTGCTCATCGACGATATTCAATTCTTCGGTGGCAAGAGCCGTACGCAGGAAGAATTCTTCTATGCGTTCGAGGCGCTGATCGCGGCGAAAAAGCAGATCATCATCACGTCGGATACCTATCCGAAAGAGATCACGGGCATGGACGATCGCCTGATCTCGCGCTTCGACTCGGGCCTGACGGTCGCGATCGAACCGCCGGAACTGGAAATGCGTGTGGCGATCCTGATGAAGAAGGCGGAATCGGAAGGCGTGATGCTGAACGACGACGTCGCCTTCTTCGTCGCGAAACACCTGCGCTCGAACGTGCGCGAACTGGAAGGCGCGTTGAGGAAGATCCTCGCGTACTCGCGTTTCCACGGCAAGGACATCACGATCGACGTCGTGAAGGAAGCGCTGAAGGACCTGTTGTCCGTGCAGAACCGCCAGATCTCCGTGGAAAACATCCAGAAGACCGTGGCCGATTTCTTCAACATCAAGGTCGCGGACATGTATTCGAAGCGCCGCCCGGCGAACATCGCGCGTCCGCGCCAGATCGCGATGTACCTGGCGAAAGAGCTGACGCAGAAGAGTCTGCCGGAAATCGGCGAACTGTTCGGCGGCCGCGACCATACGACGGTGCTGCACGCGGTCCGCAAGATCGCCCAGGACCGTACCAAGAACGCCGAGTGCAACCACGAATTGCACGTGCTGGAACAGACCCTGAAAGGCTGATGCGTGAACGCGGGGGAAAAGGCTGTGCCCCCGATGATTTCTGGCAAAATATTGCGCGTACAACATTTTTACCCTACCCATAACCGAGGATATCTATGCAACTGGTCAAATCCACCCGAGACACGCTTCTCCGGCCACTGCAGATCGTGAGTGGTATTGTCGAGCGTCGGCACACCATGCCGATTCTGGCCAATATCCTCATCCGCAAGACTGGCGAAAGCGTCTCGTTCCTGTCGACCGACACCGAGGTGCAGATCACGACCCTGGCCAACATCGGTTCGGGTCCTGAAGAGACGGGCACGACCGTCGCGGCACGCAAGCTGCTGGACATCCTGCGCGCCCTGCCGGAATCGGGCGACGTCACGATGACCCTGTTGAACAAGCGCCTGACCGTCCAGAGCGGCAAGTCGCGCTTTGCGCTGCAGACCCTGGCGGCCGAGGAATTCCCGACCGTGTCCGTGGCCGACAGCTACAACGCGACCGTCACGCTGCCGCAGAAAACGCTGAAGCACCTGTTCAACATGGTGCACTTCGCGATGGCCCAGCAAGACATCCGCTACTACCTGAACGGCCTGCTGCTGGTGCTGGACGGTAACAACGTGATCGCCGTCGCCACCGATGGCCACCGCCTGGCATTTTCCCAGGTGACGGCCGAGCAGACGTTCGAGCGCCAGGAAGTGATCATCCCGCGCAAGACCATCCTGGAACTGCAGCGCCTGCTGGAAGAGAGCGACGACGAAGTCCGCCTGGACATCGCGGCTTCGCAGGTCAAGCTGACGTTCGCCGATATCGAGCTCGTCTCGAAACTGGTCGAAGGCAAGTTCCCGGATTACACCCGCGTGATCCCGAAGGGTTACAAGAACGACTTCACGATCAGCCGCGATGAACTGCTGCGCTCGCTGCAGCGTGCCGCGATCATGACGAGCGACAAGTTCAAGGGCGTGCGCTGCATGATCTCTCCGGGTTCGATGAAGATCAGCTCGACCAACGCCGACCAGGAAGAAGCGGTGGAAGAACTGGAAATCGACTACGGCGGCGACACGATCGACATCGGCTTCAACGTCACGTACCTGCTGGACGTGCTGAACAACCTGAAGTGCGACCAGGTGAATATCTCGCTGGGCGATTCGAATTCGTCGGCGCTGATGTCGATTCCGGAGAATGGCGACTTCAAGTATGTCGTCATGCCGATGCGTATTTAATTAGGGCGAAGCGCCCATATATTCGTCCTGTTGTGCGGGGACTCAAGTGGTGATTGGGCCCCTGCCTGCGCAGGGGCGACGGTTTTAAGGCCGCGTACCTCAAAACCGTCATTCCCGCGAAGGCGGGAATCCAAGCTGAGCTACCGAAGTCGTAGCGCAAGCGTCCCGCCATAATCCGACGACACAAGACAGCCGGGCCCGCGCGCCCGCCGTCTGATTCACACGTTATTTGAGAAAGCAGTCATGTCCGAGAACACTCAAGCAGTTTTGGAATCCTCCCCTGCCAAGGCGGAAGAGTACGGCGCCTCGTCGATCCAGATTCTGGAAGGCCTGGAAGCGGTACGCAAGCGTCCGGGCATGTACATCGGCGACACGTCGGATGGCACCGGCCTGCATCACCTGGTGTTCGAGGTGCTCGATAACTCGATCGACGAGGCCCTGGCCGGCTACTGCTCCGAAATCCACGTCACGATCCATTCCGACAATTCGGTCTCGATCACCGACAACGGCCGCGGCATCCCGACCGGCATCAAGATGGACGACAAGCACGAGCCGAAGCGCTCGGCGACCGAGATCGCCCTGACGGAACTGCACGCCGGCGGCAAATTCAACCAGAACGCCTATAAAGTCTCCGGCGGCCTGCACGGCGTGGGTGTGTCCTGCGTGAACGCACTGTCGAAACTGCTGCGCGTGACCGTGCGCCAGAACGGCAAAGTGCACCAGATGGAATTCGAGCGCGGCGTTCCGCTGAACCGCGAAATCGAAATCCGTGACGGCGTGGAAGTCTCGCCGATCAAGGTTATCGGCGAAACCGACAAGCGCGGCACGGAAGTCCATTTCTGGGCCGACGAGGAAATCTTCTCGCACGTCGAGTTCCATTATGAGATCCTGAGCAAGCGTATCCGCGAACTCTCGTTCCTGAACAACGGCGTCAACATCAAGCTGACCGACCAGCGCACCGGCAAGGAAGAAGTGTTTGCCTTCGAAGGCGGCACCCGCGGCTTCGTCGAGTACATCAACAAGTCCAAGACCGTCCTGCACCCGACCGTGTTCCAGGCGACGGGCGACCGTATGTCGGAAAACGGCACCAATGTCTCGGTCGACGTATCGATGCAGTGGAACGACGCGTACAACGAGCAAGTGCTCTGCTTCACGAACAACATCCCGCAGCGCGACGGCGGCACCCACCTGACGGGCCTGCGCGCGGCGATGACGCGCGTGATCAACAAATACATCGACGAGAACGACTTCGCCAAGAAGGCCAAGGTCGAAATCTCGGGCGACGACATGCGCGAGGGTCTCACCTGCGTGCTGTCGGTGAAAGTGCCTGAGCCGAAGTTCTCGTCGCAAACGAAGGACAAGCTCGTGTCGTCGGAAGTGCGCGGCCCGGTCGAAGAGATCGTGGCGAAGACGCTCACCGACTTCCTGATGGAAAAGCCGAACGACGCCAAGATCATCTGCGGCAAGATCGTGGAAGCGGCACGCGCGCGCGAAGCCGCCCGCAAGGCCCGCGACCTCACCCGCCGCAAGGGTGTGATGGACGGCCTGGGCCTGTCGTCGAAACTGGCCGACTGCCAGGAGCGCGACCCGGCGCTGGCCGAGCTGTACATCGTCGAGGGTGACTCCGCAGGCGGCTCCGCCAAGCAGGGTCGCGACCGTAAGTTCCAGGCCATCCTGCCGCTGCGCGGCAAGGTGCTGAACGTGGAAAAGGCGCGCTTCGAGAAGATGCTGTCGTCGGAACAGATCACGACGCTGATCGCGACGCTCGGCACGTCGATCGGCCCGGACGAGTTCAACGTCGACAAGTTGCGCTACCACCGCATCATCATCATGACCGACGCGGACGTCGACGGTGCCCACATCCGCACCCTGCTGCTGACCTTGTTCTACCGCCAGATGCCGCAGTTGGTCGAGCGCGGCCACATCTACATCGCGCAGCCGCCGCTGTACAAGGTGAAAGCCGGCCGCGACGAGCGCTACCTGAAGGACGACGTCGAGGAAGCCAGCTACATGATGCGCTTCGCCCTGAACGGTGCTGCCCTGATGCCGAAGGAAGGCGCGGAGACGATCACCGACGGCGCGCTGGGCGACCTGGTCGACAAGTACAACAAGGCGAACGCGATCATGATGCGCCTGTCGCGCGTGATCGACCGCGCCGCCCTGTCCGCCATCATGACCGGTGTGAAGCTGGACCTGTCGACCCAGGAAGCGGCCGAGAAATCGGCGCAGGCGCTGGCCGACGCGATCCACGACACGAGCGTGAAGGTGGGCGTGCGTTCGGACGAACTGTCGGACAAGCACAGCCTGCGCATCGAACGCATCCACTACGGCAACGTGCAAGTGACGTCGATCGACGCCGACTTCGTCGCCGGCGCCGACTACAAGACGCTGGAAAACTCGGCCGAGACGTTCCAGGGCCTGATGGGCGAAGGCGCCATCATCCGCCGCGGCGAAGGCGAGAAGATGAAGGAATTCGCCGTGCGCGACTTCCAGCAGGCCATGGAATGGCTGCGCGAGGAAGCGGAGCGTGGCGTGTCCAAGCAGCGTTACAAGGGTCTGGGCGAGATGAATCCCGAGCAGCTGTGGGAGACGACCATGGATCCGACGGTGCGTCGCCTGCTCAAGGTGCAGATCGAGGACGCCATTGCTGCCGATCAGATCTTTACGACGCTGATGGGAGATGACGTGGAGCCGCGGCGGCACTTTATTGAGTCGAATGCGCTGCAGGCGGGGAATATCGACGTTTAAAATTGGGGCGAAGAAAGGCAGCATCATTCGGACATTACGAGTAGCGGCACTTCGTAAGCGTGACGAGAAGGAGGTCCCCTGCCTCCTTCTCTGTTCAATCGGCGCGCTGCTCTAAAAAATCCTTAATCCTGTCGAGTAGTGCAGGATCGCGTAGCTCGCATTCCCAGATTACCAGCACCTTCCAACCCTCATCCATGAGCGTGCGCATGTTACGCTCGTCCCGCTCTTTATTTGACTCGAGCTTGGACCTCCAGAAATCCGCGCGCGATTTGGGAATCCGGGCGTTGTGACACCCATCGTGTGAATGCCAAAAACACCCATGAACGAAAATTACTTTTCTGCGCCCAGGAAATACCAAATCCGGGCGGCCCGGAAGTTTGGATACATGTAATCGGTAACGGAACCCGGCGTTATGGATCAGGCGTCGCACGTACAGTTCCGGGCGAGTATCCTTGTTTCGAACCCGTGACATGATTTCGCTACGCCTGGCGACACTGACGGTGTCAACCATCTTCCCTCCCCAGAGAAGCTCGCTATCATAAAGCGCTTCCGTTAATATTGTTGCAGCTCAACGGACGCTAGTCTTCTAGTTGGGGGAAGACCACGATTTTTAAAGGTCAGTGGGTACTACACGACACCTTCAACTTGGACTGCTGTACACATGTACAGTAAAATGTACCCAACTTACCATCTCCAACGGCACTGATATCTTATATTTGTGTCAATCCCAGAGCCGGTTGCAGCGATTTTTACTTGCGATTTTCACAATAAATTATGACGATTAACTCGATTGAATTATTTGCTGGCGCCGGAGGATTGGCTCTCGGGTTTTCCGGTCACAATGTGATACACGAAGCGGTAGTGGAGTGGAATACGCACGCCTGCAATACAATCCGTTTAAACAAAAAAGAAAATGTTGACCCGGTAGCTCATTGGCCAGACGTAACAGAAGGAGATGTACGGAAATTCGATTATGCGAATTTCAACAATATCGACCTGGTCACTGGTGGGCCGCCTTGCCAGCCATTCTCGCTCGGAGGCAAACATGGCGGGTTTCTGGATGTCCGTGACATGTTTCCCCAAGCGGTCAGGGCCGTACGCGAGACAAATCCACGCGCTTTCGTTTTCGAAAATGTTCAAGGCTTGACTCGAACTGCCTTCAAGGATTATTTCGATTACATTCTTCTGCAATTGGAATTTCCGTCGTTGAGTGCGGACGCCACGGAAGAATGGTTGCTACACCTGGATAGACTCCGTCAGCATAAAGCGTCGGGCGCACCGAGTGAATATCGAGTTAAATGGAAATTGGTGAACGCGGCGAACTATGGTGTTCCACAGAAACGCATGCGCGTGTTTATTGTCGGATTCCGCGCCGACCTCGGGATCGATTTCGAATTTCCAGAAGAAACCCATAGCCAGCATGCGCTGTTGTTAACACAATGGGATTCTGGGGATTACTGGCAACGCCATCAGGTGGCCAAACGCGATCAACCGATGCGACCAGTCGGGATTGAGCGTATTCTCGATGCAATCAAAAAGAGTCAGACCGGAAGTCGGTTTTCGCCATGGTTAACGGTGCGCGATGCGATTTCCGATCTTCCTGACCCGGAAACGAATCCACGAGCATCGCGGGTTCAAGCGCATAAGTTTCAACCCGGCGCACGGATTTACCCCGGCCACACAGGCAGCCCCTTGGACGAACCTGCCAAAGCCCTAAAAGCCGGTGACCACGGTGTGCCCGGTGGAGAGAATATGTTGCGCCGACCAGATGGCACAGTGCGATATTTCACCGTCCGCGAATCCGCGCGCATTCAAACGTTCCCGGACAATTTCATTTTCCAAGGTTCTTGGACTGAAACCATGCGTCAATTAGGTAACGCCGTGCCGGTTCGACTGGCTTCTGTCATGGCCGAACGCGTATGTGACTACTTGAAAGCCGCCGAGCAACAAACGCTTGATCTTGCTGCTTAATCCAATAACGGATCGATTTCGATCCCGTATGGATAACTTTTTCCCGTTTTATAAAGCACCATACCATAGCTGATGACCGCACCCCGCCAGCCATCGCCAAGATGAGTAACAATGGCCTGGAGTAAGTCATGTGCCACGTGATTGACAGATTGCAGGTGAATAGTGCTCTGCTGCACGCTCGTAGGAACATCGTATCGGAAGACATACGGCAATTGGAGCTTCATCCTTGCGAGAAGGCTTCCAAGTTGAATACCACCCTCAAGATCCAAGTCAATCGCAACCGGGTAGTCATCGATAATCGGGTGCTGTTGATCGAATTTTCCGGGCTTGGTCGTGTCTCGCTCTTTCCCGGGATCTTTGGGACCGAATCCCGCACCGTTCCACATGTCTGAATATTGTGCCTTGAATAAGCCAATCAAGATATCCTCATTCGCAGCAGTACTCATACTGTGATCGAGTATCAAGACTTTGTACGCAAGCTTATCGAGATCAATATGACGACGACCGCGTAATTTCGTAAGATGCTGCGCGAGCCGATCTTTGACGTTATTTGCTTTACCAATATAACGAGGCTGACCGTCATAAATCAGCATGTAGACCCCTTGCGCAGAGCGGACCTCTGCCTGGAATTCGTGCAATCGACTGAGCGCGGCATCATCCAACAGCGAGGCCGATAACGTTTCCAGTTTGTTCTTCAACTGCTCGGAGACGGTACGGAGAAAGTCGAACACATATAAATCTTGCACTTGGAACCTTAGTACATTTGGTAAATAGATATATCCTAACCCATCGTTCCGTACTCGACAAACCTTGACTGGATCAGGACTCGCATTCGGGGACCTCCCCGGCACCGTGCTGTTCATGGCGCTGGGTTATGGCGTCGACCTGCTTGCCAGGGTGTCGTGGGTACGTGGCGCGCGCAGCTTTTACTGGGGCGACATCGACACCCACGGCTTTGCCATCCTGAGCTTATTACGCGCACAGCTGCCAGCGGTTCGCTCGCTGTTCATGAACGAATCCACCTTGTTGGCCCACCGCGCATTGTGGGCCAGTGAACCAACCCAGCACGCCGCGCATGAACTGCCGCATCTCGATCCCGTGGAGCAGGCCCTGTACCACGTACTCAAGCAACACGTGCTGGGATCCGCGGTACGGCTGGAGCAGGAACGGATTTCCTGGGACATCGCCTGGCCGGCGCTCAACGATGCGCTGGCAAAAGTGGATTGATCAAGGCGATGAGGTGCGATTCTGCGGCACCTCGAAATTGCATATCAAACAATCAATACAGCACCGTCAATTCAACAACCGGCTGTGCTTGGGCAGTTGCGCCGCCAGATAATCATGCTGATCGGCCAGGATATTCCGGCCGC
Source organism: Massilia sp. CT11-108 (assembly GCF_047302915.1). Taxonomy (NCBI): domain Bacteria; kingdom Pseudomonadati; phylum Pseudomonadota; class Betaproteobacteria; order Burkholderiales; family Oxalobacteraceae; genus Massilia; species Massilia sp. CT11-108. The sequence goes on from NZ_JBKYMO010000060.1 coordinate 13,177, forward strand.
TCAGCAGGTAATGCTCCGCACGGCATGGCACATACGGCACGTAGATCAGCGGCCGGAATTGCTCCACCAGCAAATTGCCCTTCTCCTGGTTGCAGCGCTTGCAGGCGGTCACGCAATTCATCCACGTGTCCTGGCCGCCGCGCGACCTCGGCAGGATATGGTCGCGCGACAGTTCCTTGTGCGCGAAGCGGTTGCCGCAATAGGCGCAGGTGTAGCGGTCGCGCTTGAACAGTAGATCGTTCTGGTGCGTCAGCGGCAGGCCGGTCCTGAACATGCGCGTCATGATTTCGCTGCCGGCGATGGCAATGATCGGCTTGACCGCGATTTTCGACTGCACGCCCGACTTGGAATAGCCGCCGCGGAAAACGAATTCGCGGCCGCCCAGTTCCCAGGCCACTTTGCCGAGTGCGTAGTACAGGATGGCGTCCTCGGGCGCAATCCAGTCGAACGGGTTACCTGCAATATCGAGTGCCAGGATTTGCGTGTTCATCATGTCACCTTCATTCCGTAGTGACAGCGTAGCTTGAACACAAATAAAAGTCAGCAATCGTGCGCTGACTTCGGCGTCATCCCCGCAATCTCGCGGGCTTGGTGCCGAACGTCGGCACCGTCACCGGCTTCGCCAGCCCGGCCAGGAAGCGGCCCAGCGGCGCTTCGACCCAATGATAAAACACCGCCCCGGACGCCACGCTGGCCGCCCACGCCCACACGACGCCTGCGCCTTGCAGATAAGCATCATCTGGAACGAAGCGCGTGAACGCCGCATTCACGACCAGGCAAACCGGAAAGTGGACGAGAAAAATCGAATATGAGATCTTGCCCAGGTAATTGATGAGCGACCATCCCGAGCTCGCATACGTGCCCAGCCGCGTGCGGCCGTACAGGCACAGGAAGGAGGCCACGACGGACGCCACCGCGATGCGGATCCGGAAATCCAGTTCCAGCGCCAGCACGGCCGGCACGACCATCATCAACAGCAGGGAGAACGTCGCCATGAACGGCCGGCGCGGATCGCTCGCCCACCACGCGAGGATGCCCAGGCCGTAGCTGCCGAAAAAGTAAGGCGCCCACACGTCGAAATCGGCGTCGCGGTTAAAGTACAGCAGCGAGATGCTCACGCCCAGCGTGACCAGCAGGGGCATCAGCCAGGGCATGGAGCGGTTGCCGGCGATGCGTCCGCCCAACCACAGCAGGCAAGTGATCAGCGCATACAGCTGGAAATCGATGGCGACATACCAGGCGCCGGCGGACAGCGATTCATAGCCCAGCACGCTGTGCAGCAACAGGACGTGCGCGGCCAGCTGGGACATGTTCGGCGGGGCCGAGATCGAATCGTGGACCATCCACGTGCGCGCGAGCGCGGACGCGCCGATCGCCAGGAACATGGCCACGATGAACGGCGGCGCCAGCTTGATGTAGCGGCGCCAGATCGTGCCCAGCGGATTGCCGATGCCCGGCATGCCGGACGGCGACAGCGATTTCGCGACGAGGAAACCGCTGATGACGAGGAAGGCCTGGACGGCGATGCGGCCGTACTGGTCGAGCCAGTCGATAATCGGCGGCATCAGCGGCCGCGCGGCGTCGGCCATCGGGCCGTAGAACGCCAGGTGGTGCAGGACGATCAGTTGCGCCGCACCGGCTTTCAAAAGGTTGATCAAACCAAACTGTTTTTGGACCGTCGCGTTCGGTCCAGACACTCCCGGATCTTTCATGTGCAAGCCCAGCCATTCAATGTTGCTCAGTGTCAATCAAGCAACAAAGTTGTCGATATGGCTGAGCGGGCCGCCATCATAGCCGAGCTGAATTGTGCGGGACCACGCTTTACACCTCGTAAAGCCTGTTACATTAAGATGCAAATTAATCGTAAAAATAACGGCTTAAATAACGTTTTGCGCGCGATTTCAGCCATTCATGGTAACTAAACTGTTTCAAGAACAACTTCCATACGCGTAATACCCCGCCGACGTCTGCCTCACATCCGTATAAGCGGCGACCATGTAATACCCCAGATACTGGTTCGAATTCTTCGCATACACCTGCCCATCCGCCCCGATGTACGCCCGGCCGGCCGACACGTGCGACACATTGCTGGCATACCAGTGACTGCACGTGAACGGCGCCGCCGCGTTGCCGCTGACGATCTTGTCGATCATGGTCTTGATGGCGACCATTTGCCCGCCGCTCTTGGCCGGGAAATTCACGTCCTCGTAGCCCCACCAGTCCCAGCATCCGCCGGGATTGTTCGCGGTAACGATCGTTTGCGGATACAGTACGATCATGTTGTTCGTATCGGCCCAGCGGTTATAGCCGGCATTCTGGTAAAACGCCGTGCCGACGACGGACGCGCTTTGCAGGCAGCCGTGGAATGCCACGTGCAGCCGGCAGGATTGACCCGCGGCACAGCTGGCCGGCACGTAGGCGTAGCCGCTGTTGGCCATGCTATAAAAATTCGGATTGAAATTGCCCCAGAAAACGGACTGGTCGAAGTTGATGAAGCTGCCGGACAGCACACCCGTGTTCTTCGGATTCAGTGGACCATAGATCCATTTCAGGATCTCGCCCGCGGTATCGAAGTTGCAGTTGTCGACGTACGGGCTGCCGTTGATGGCGCAGCCGTTGCCGAAGAAATCCGTCGGGATCGAATGCTCGGCCGCGAGATTGTTCTTGTAATAGATATTGGCGGCCGGGAGATACGAACCGTACATCGTCCTGAGGTCGTCCATCACGGGTTGGCGGACCGTGGAATCGATCGTTCCCGACAGCAGATAGACCTTCGATGCGGCCATATTGCTGGTCGGGTCGATATAGCCATTGCCCGACCACGTATTCACCACCGAAATCAAATACGGCAGATTGCGCGAGCCGGTATTCGCCATGCACGGACCGACCGAGATTGCGACGTTCCCCTGCGAGCAGTAGACGGGCCCGCCGGCGATGATGCCTGCGCCCTTTTTCACCGTTTTCGAATACGCGAAATGCATCTGCGCCGCCATGTGGGCGCCGGACGAAAAACCGGAGACCGACACGTCGTTCACGCTGACGTTGTACTTCGGTAAAGCGACGACCGCCGCGAAGGCGCTCGTGCCGAGAAAACCAATGAGGATGCCGGCAAGCTGCCTTGCCCTGATCAGGATGGTCATGCTGTCTCCGATTGTTTTATAGGTTTGACCCGGATCAGCTTAGATGAGGCAGACCGATGTGCAAGCGCAAAGCGATGTGCGCTTGCGATCAGGCGGCTGTGCAAAAACGATGCATCCGGAGCGGAAGCACGCGGCGTGTACCATGTGCGCATGACCTATCGCCTCGCCATGTTCGATTTCGACGGCACGCTCGCCGACTCGTTTCCCTTCGTCCTCACCGTCTTCAACACGATCGCCGACCAGCACGGCTTTCGCCGTATCGACGTCGCGCGCGCGGACGAACTGCGCCACCTCCACGTGCGCCAGATGATGGACCACGTCGGCATGCCGGCCTGGAAGCTGCCGCTCGCGTCGAAGACCTTCGTCACGATGATGCGCGCCAGCGCCCACGCGATTCCTTTGTTCGACGGCATCGCGGACGCGCTGCGCCACCTGCACGACCGGGGCGTGGTGCTCACCGTCGTCTCGTCGAATGCCGAGCACAACGTGCGCGCGGTGCTGGGACCCGAGCTGGCGGCGCTGATCCGGCGCTTCGAATGCGGCATGTCCGTATTCGGCAAGGCGAGCCGCATCCGGGCCGTGCTCAAGGCCTGCGGCGTGGCGCCGGCGGATGCCATCTACATCGGCGACCAGGCGACGGATGCGGAGGCGGCGCAAAAAGCCGGCGTGGCGTTCGGCGCCGTCCACTGGGGCATTGCCACGATCGAAGCGCTGCGCGCGCAGGCATGCGCCACCGAGTTCGTCACGCCGGCCGACCTGCGCCGCATCGCCCCCGCATCCTGACCTGTCCCGCGCGCACATCGGCAGCTGGCTTGAAGGAAAATACTTCGCATGCTAAACTTTCGCATATCAACAGTGAACAAGAAAAGTATTTACGAGGATCAACATGCGACTCACCGACCAGACCCTGAGCAGTCTCACCGCCGCGCTGACCCACGCGTCGCGCGCCTACCGTGCCGCTGCCGACAAGGTCGCATCCGACTTCGGCCTGTCCCAGGCGACCGGGCTGCCGGTGCTGGTCATCCACCGCTTCGGCGAGAACGGCGTGCGGCCGGGCATCCTGGCCGAGACGCTGAGCCTGGAAGCGTCGTCGCTCGTGCGCGTCGTCGACCACCTGATCGGATCGGGCCTCGTCGAGCGCCATGAAGATCCGCAGGACCGCCGCGCCAAGATCCTGCGCCTGACCGACGAGGGCCTCAAGGCCGCCCGCCAGATGGACCAGGCGCTGACGCCCTTCCGCCGCAAGCTGTTCGGGCAGTTCGATGCGGCTGATGTCGAGGCCACGCTGCGCGTCCTGTCCGGCCTGCCGACGGCCATCGCCACCATCCAGGGTGCGTGAACATGCCAACCCGGTCGGAGATCCTGTTCTCCGTCAAGTCATTCGCGGCAGCGATGCTCTCGGTCTATGTATCGATGCGCATCGGACTGCCGCGACCGTTTTGGGCCATGATGACGGCCTATATCTGCGCCGCGCCGTTCGCCGGCCCCGTCCGCTCCAAGGGGCTGTATCGCGCGGGCGGCACGGTGCTGGGCGCCATCGCCGTCACGTTCCTCGTGCCGCGGCTGATCAACTCGCCCGAACTGCTGTCGCTGGCGCTGGCCCTGTGGATCGCCGGGTGCCTGTATGTGTCGCTGCTCGACCGCACGCCGCGCTCGTACATGCTGATGCTGGGCGGCTATACGGCCGGCCTCATCGCCTTCCCCGCCGTCAATGAGCCGGCCGCCATCTTCGACATCGCCCTCGCGCGCGTGGAGGAGATCCTGCTCGGCATCACGTGCGCCACCGTCGTGCACAGCCTCGTGCTGCCGCAGCCGTTCGGTCCGATGCTGGTGGCGCGCCTGGACAATGCCGTGCGCGACGCCCAGCACTGGATCCGCGACGCACTGAATCCGGCCGGCGACGCGCGCTCCGCCTCCGACCGGCGCAAGCTCGCGGGCGACATCACGGAAATGCGCCTGATGACCACGCACCTGCCGTTCGACACATCGCACCTGCGCTGGACGGAGAAGGCGGTCAATGCGCTGCAGGAACGCCTGGCCGCGTTCGTGCCGATCGTCTCCGGCGTCGAAGACCGCCTGACGGCGTTGCGCGACCTGGGCGCCACCGAGGTATCGGAACGGTGGCACGCGCTGCTGCGCGACGTCGTCGCCCTCACCGAGAGCCCGAAGGACGTGGCCATCGATGCGCAGGGCGCCGCGCTGCGCCAGCGCATCGACGCCCTTGAACCGAAGGTCGACGAGACGCTGGGCTGGACCGGCATGATCGAAGTGAACCTGGCCGCGCGGCTGCGGCGCCTGATCGAGATCTGCGTCGAGACGCGCGCGCTGCGCCAGCACATCGACGCGGGCGTGCACGGGCGCCTGCCCGAGGCCGTACGCCACCTGCCGGGCGTGCCGGTGAGCGCGCTGCACCTGGAC
>NZ_JBKYMO010000061.1:0-18622 GCF_047302915.1 Massilia sp. CT11-108
GGCCAGGCCGGGCGTCCTCGCAGCCACGGCGGCCAGGTCCACGTCCGGCGCCAGCCTGACGTCGCGGGCATGCACCTGCAGGATCTTCTGGCGGCCCTTCAGGTCCGGCCGGTCGAGCGCGACGTGGCGGTCGAAGCGGCCCGGGCGCAGCAGGGCCGGGTCGAGGATCTCCGGACGGTTGGTGGCGCCGAGGATGATCACGCCCTTGTTGGTGTCAAAACCGTCCATCTCGACGAGCAACTGGTTGAGCGTCTGTTCCTGCTCGTTATAGCCGCCGACCACGCCCGCCACGCCGCGCGCGCGGCCCAGCGCATCGAGCTCGTCGATGAAGATGATGCAGGGCGCCACCTTCTGCGCCTGCACGAACATATCGCGCACGCGGGCCGCGCCGACGCCGACGAACATCTCGACGAATTCCGAACCGCTGATCGAAAAGAACGGCACCCCGGCCTCGCCGGCCACGGCCCGGGCCAGCAGGGTCTTGCCGGTGCCGGGCGGCCCGACGATCAGCACGCCTTTCGGAATGCGCCCGCCGAGCCGCCGATAGCGCTGCGGGCTCTTGAGGAAGTCGACGATCTCCATCAGCTCGTCGCGCGCCTCGTCGATACCGGCCACGTCGTTGAAACTCACGCCGGTCTTGCTCTGCATGTAGACACGGGCCCGGCTCTTGCCCACATCAAACAACCCGGCCGCAACGCCACCCCGCTTCGCCATGGCGCCCCACATCCAGAACAGCAGGAGCAGCGGCAGCGCCCACGACAACAACGTACTCAGCCATTCACTGTGCTGCTGGCCGAAGTAGCGCACGTGCGCCGCGTCGAGGTCCTTGACAAGATCCGGATCGGCCACGCGGACGGCGTTGAACGGACACAGCCCGTCCGCATTGCACTTGACGGACTCGGCGCGGTTCTTCGGCAGGATGGCGTCGAGGCCGCCGGACTTGAGCGTGCCGGACACGGTCGTCTCCGCCAGAGTGACCTCGTTGACCTTGCCGCCACGCAAAAGCTCCTTAAACTCGCTGTATGCCAGCGGCGACGACGCGATCACGTCCGTCACCGACTGGAACAGCATGAACAGGACAATGGCGAACAGCCAATACCACAGCATGGGACGGAGCGTCGGGCCGCCGCCGTCCACGCCCCGCCCGGTTGGCGTCTCCTTCGTATCGGACATATCGTTCACGCCGCCTCCATGCGCCTGAGCTCTTTCAGCGCCTACGCCTCTCGCCCCACTGTCTGACAGATCAGGCCCACATCACTTTGACCTGGATCAAAGTGACACGTTCACGTCTGCCGCTCCAGCTGCGTGAGCCGCGCCTCGCACTCGCGTTGTTCGCGCCGGTCGCGGCGGTACGTGTACACGGTATTGGTCAGGCAGGTCAGGACGGCGGTCGCGATACCGACCGCCGCGCCGACGTCCGCCATGGTCAACGATGCGCCGATCGACGCCACGCCCGCGACATAGCTGGCCACGCCGAAGATACCTGGTCTGTTCATAGCTGTTCTCCCCCATCGAAAGCTCGCCTCCCCTTCACAAAACCCGGCAAGTCGAGTAGAGTCCAGTATAGAACTCTAAACTGATCAACGTCAAGAACACTAAACCCGAACGAGTGCAGGGCCCGAACATGAACCTCTTATCCGACCGCCTCGACCACATCTACCGCACCACGCCGCAGCTCGAAGGCGAGCGTGGCCAGACCGGCCTCGTCAAAGCCTCGGGCGCCTCGAAGAGCGTGGTGAACCAGTGGCTGACCGGGAAAATCAAGTCGATGGACATCCGCTACGCCCTGAACATCGAGCGCGAACTCGGGTTCTCGCACATCTGGCTGATGACCGGCGAAGGCGACCCGCGCCAGGCCCCCTTCCACGGCCTGAAGGACGGCATGCCGGTGCGCCCGGCCGACAACGACGATGCGGAATTCGTCCAGATCCGCATGGTCAAGCTGCGGCTATCGGCCGGGATCACGGGCTTCCAGACGGAGCCCGAACGCCGCGACGGCGGCACGCTCGGCATGCGCCGCACGTGGATCGAACGGCACAACTACCATCCCGACCACCTGATGGCCATCCTCGTCAAGGGCGAGAGCATGGAACCGTCGCTGTACGCGGGGGACATCGTCATCATCAACACGCTCGACACGAAGCTCATGGACGGTGCCGTGTATGCCTTCAACTACGAAGGCGAGGCCGTCGTAAAGCGGCTGACGCGCGACGCCGGCAAATGGTGGCTGACCTCTGACAATCCGGACCAGCGCAAATACCACCGCAAACTCTGCCAGGGCAACGCCTGCCTCATCATCGGCCGTGTCGTGCGCAAGGAAAGCGATCGCATTTGACGTCCTCCCCGCCCTAAAAGCCGGGGATTCCTGCGGCCAGCGTCGCACGTCCGCGACGGAGAATGTTTATCGCAGCATTGATATCGCGATCATGTGTACAACCGCAAACACCACACTGCCACTCTCTTATTCCAAGGTCTGCGATACCTTTCGGCCGCGAATCGGGCATGGCACCACAATTCGAACAGACTTGGGAAGTAAAACTTTCGTCGACTTCCTCGAACCACGCGCCATGCTTAACAGCCTTGTACGCCAGTTGATGTCGGAAGCTCGACCAGCCCGCATCCAGGACAGACTTCGCCATGCCGGTCCTGGCGAGTCTGGCGGCGGCCACATTGCCGACCGCGATATAGTCGAATTGCCGGACAATGCGGTCCGAGAGCTTGTGCAGAAAGTCATTGCGACGGTTCGCTATCTTCGCGTGGAGCGCTTTGACGCGCCGCTTCTTGTTGGCGCGCTGCGCCAGCGCGAGAGCCTGCTCGGCACCACGATAAATGCGCTGCGCTTCAATCTTTTCGCCGGTGGAAAGCGTCGCGAAGTCTTTCAGGCCGAGATCGATACCGACACCGCGCAACGGTCGGCGGGCACTGCTATCGGGCGTGACCACATCGATCACGATATTCAGGTACCAGTTCCCTCGCGTGTCGCGCGAAAAGTTGGTGCCATCCTTGATCTTCCCTTCGGGCAGCGGTCGGCTGTTAAAGACGCGAAAGGTATTGCCTGCGAAGCGAAACGCATCACCTTCCCGCTTCAGTTCCCGTCCCTTGATCGGCACCCAGCCCAAGGAACGCTCGCCACGATAGCGAAGATAAGGTCGCTTCTTTTGCGAACGCGACTTCGCATACTGTTCGCAGATCGCGTTGACTGTCCCAGAATGCAAGCCCAGTTCTTTGCTGCTGCCGGTCGTCAGTTTGTTCAGGTCAAAGCCCGACAGCCAAGGACGGCCAAAACGCAGCGCATCCTTTTGCCGATCATTGCAGTAGTTCCAGACGAAGTTACACGCGCGCGACTGCCTGTTGAGCAGCCCGTTAAGGGACTTCACCCGGTAACGAAAAACCAGCATCATGCTGTGATTATATGCAGCATTTTTAGCAACCGAAAGGCATCGATTGCGGCACAATCGGCTCCTTTCCTCCCCGCCCTGAAGGACGGGGTCTCTCGGAGCACATCATGAAACTCGAGGTCGCCCTCGCCGAACTGAAAGGCGTGCGCGTGGCACTGGCCTTTCCGCCGCCGGCGTGGGTCGCGCCCGGCGTCGGCGACGTGCTGCTGGAGCGCCTGCGTCCATACTTCCCCACCCTGCCCGTGATGCTCGTGGCCGTGCAAAAGCATGGCGTGCGCGCGCATGCCGCGTTCCAGGCGCAGGCGCTCGTGGACGGCGCGGATCTCGCGCACCTGCCGCGTACGACGATCGACCTCGACGTGCCGCCGCTCCCGCCGGACGAGCCGCCGCCATTCTAGTCGTCCGGCCGGCAAAACGTTTTCGCTATTGCCGCCACCAGCACGTCGTTAAGCCCTGAAAACGTCAAGTTAAGCGTTTACCTATTTTTGTTGACACCGCTTCCCGTTCTGATTACGATTTGCTCAATAATCAGACCAACAGGGAGACGCGTTCCATGACTGCGAAAACGATTATCTGCGGGATCCTGCTGGCGGCGTGCGGCGCGTCGGCCGCAACGGCCGCGGAACCGATCGGCGCCGTCATCGACAAGGACTTCAAGGTCGCCAGCGCGCAGTACCGCATCCTGCTGGACAAGGCCGCGGGCAAGCCGGGCTTCCCCCGCACCGTGGAGCGTGGCGAAGTAAAAATGATCGGGCCGGGCGACTGGACGGCCGGCTTCTTTCCCGGCTCGCTGTGGTACCTGTTCGAAGCCACCGGCGACGCGACATGGAAAACGGCGGCGATGCGCTACACGGCGCTGACGGCGCCCGCGAAGTTCGACAAGTCCCAGCACGATCTCGGCTTCATGCTGGGCGCCGGCTACGGCAACGGCCTGCGCCTCGTGGACGACGCGGCCACGCGCGTGGCCTACCGCGACGCCCTGCTGGCCGGCGCGACGACACTGATCACGCGTTTCAACCCGAAAGTCGGCAGCATCCAGTCGTGGGACCTGTGGCCCAACACGACGTGGGCCTTCCCCGTCATCATCGACAACATGATGAACCTGGAGCTGCTGATGTGGGCCGCGAAGGCCGCGAACGAACCGCGCTACCGCGAGATCGCCATCGCCCATGCCGACACCGCGCTGAAGAACCACTTCCGCCCCGACGGGTCCAGTTTCCACCTCGTCGACTACGACCCGAAGACGGGCGCCGTGCGTACGCGCATGACCGTGCAAGGTTACGCGGACGGCTCCGCATGGGCGCGCGGACAGGCGTGGGGCCTGTACGGCTACACGATGATGTACCGCGAAACCCGCAACGACAACTATCTCCAGCAGGCGCACAAGATCGCCCGCTTCTACACGACCCATCCACGCCTGCCGGCCGACAAGGTGCCCTATTGGGACTTCGACGACCCGGCCATTCCCGCCGCCCCGCGCGACGCTTCCGCCGCCGCCATCGCCGCCTCCGCCCTGCTGGAACTGGCGACGTTCTCCGACCGCGAGACGGCCGCGCGCTACCGCGACTTCGCCGAACAGACGCTGCGCAGCCTGTCGTCCAGTGCGTACCTCGCGGCGCCTGGAGACAACGGCGGCTTCCTCCTCAAGCATGCGACCGGCCACAAGCCGGCCAAATCGGAAATCGACGTGCCGCTGAACTACGCGGACTACTACTTTCTGGAGGCGCTGTTGCGCATGAAGGCGGCACGCCTGAAGGCGGCGCGCAGCGGGACTGGCAGTTTTCATTAGAAAAACCAAGGAGACGTTGTGAGCAAGCAGAGAACACCGGGCGCGCGGATCGCGGTCAAGCCCGTGGCGGCCGTCGTCGCGATGGCCGTCGCCCACTGGACCGTGCCCGCGCGGGCGCAAGAAGTACCGACGAACCCCAACCAGCTGCAGACCGTCCTGGTCACCGCGAACAAGCGCGTGGAGCGGCTGGAAAACGTGCCGGAGTCGATCTCCGTGCTGTCCGAGGCGGAGATCCAGCGCAACAACGTGCGCGAGATCGAGGACGTCATCAACCTGACGCCGTCGCTGACGCTGTCGTCGGGCACGACGGCCGCCAACAACGCCATCTTCATGCGTGGCATCGGTACCGTCTCCGTCGGCATCGGCGTGGAGTCCGACGTCTCCGTCATCATCGACGACATTCCGATCGCCAGCCAGTTCCAGGCCTTCCGCGACCTGGCCGACGTGGCCCGCGTCGAGGTGCTGAAAGGGCCGCAGTCTACGCTGTTCGGCAAATCCGCCGTGGCCGGCGCGATCAACATCGTGACGAAACCGATCAGCGGGCCGATCGTCTACCGCGCCAACGCGTACTACACCAACGACCACGAGTGGCGCGTGGGCGCGTCGGTCGGCGGCAAGCTGCGCGACGACTTCGGCATGCGCATCGCCGTCAACAAGAGCGACATGCCGGGTAACTTCACGAACCTGACGAACGGCCAGAAGGTCAACGGATCGGGCGGCAGGACGATCATGACGAAGTTCCAGTGGAACCCGATCAAGGACCTGGAGATCGACTTCACGCCGCACTACAACGCGCAGGAAAACAGCCGCGGCGTGACGGCCGTGAACGGCTTCTACCGCGCGGGTAGCCAGGCCGACCTCGCGACCGCGTACATGAACGGCAACCCGCAACTGCCCGCGTCGCTCACGCTGGCCGGCATCAACCCGTACGATCCGAACAACCGCAACGTGCGGCGCGACTTCCCGACCGGGATCAATTCGTCCACGTTCGGCACGGGCCTGAAGTTCTCGTACAACCTGCCGAACGACGGCACGCTGATGTCGATCTCGTCGTACGAGCACTACAAGGCAAACGATTACCGCGACCAGGACTTCGTCGACGTGCCGACCATCGCGCGGCCGGGCGAGACGAAGTTCAGCGTCGGCAACGCGCAATTCGGCACCTACGACATCCGATCGAAGACGCAGGAAATCCGTTACGTGTCGCCGGATATCGGGAAGCTGCGCTACGTGGCCGGCCTGTGGTGGGCGCAGAACGAGATCGACCGCCACTTCATCCGCGGCTTCTGCGTGCGCCCGAGCGTCTGCACAGCGAGTTCGCCGTCGAGCCCCACGAACTACTACACCGACATCTACAACGTGAACCGCGCCGTGTTCGGCCAGGCCACGTGGGACTTCCATCCGACGTACACGCTGGTCGCGGGCATCCGCCGCAACGTGGAAACCTCGGGCTTCAACTACATCCGCAATTTCTATACGGACCAGCTGGACCGCTCGACCTTCGTGCCGGGCCCCGTCGGCCGGGACCAGTTCTCCAGCAGCGGCAACCGCGACTGGGCGACGACCGGCAAGCTGTCGATCCAGAAGCAGATCAACAGCGACTGGATGGTCTATGCGATGACGGCGACCGGCTACAAGGGCCTCGCGTACGACGTGACGAGCGGCCTGAAGGCGGCGGCCGCGTTCCCGGTGGCGCCGGAGACGAGCCGCAGTGTCGAGCTCGGGACCAAGGCGAACCTGTTCCACAACCGCATGTCGCTCGCCGCCACGATCTACAAGACGGACTTCAAGAACTACCAGCAGAACACGTCGTTCGTGCTGCCGAACGACCCGACGATCTACACGCAGCTGAACTCGATCCCGAAGATCCGCACGCGCGGCTTCGAAATCGATTCGCACTTCCTGCTGACGTCGAACTGGTCGATGAACGTGTCGTACGCATACACGCGTCCGGAGATCGTCGACTGGAAGAACGGCCCCTGCTACCAGGACAACACGAACCCCGCCATCGGCACGACGGGCCTGGGCGAAGGCGGTTCGCTGGGCGGCTGGAACCGCGCCTGTTTCCCGATCCGCGCCGGCTCGACGACGGGCGTGCAGAACCTGACGGGCGGGATCTTTCCGGGCACGCCGAAGAACAAGGTCAACATCGGCACGAACTACGACTACCATTTCGCGGACCGCCCGTACTGGGCCTTCGTGAACGCGAACGTGCGTTACCAGACCGAGTACCAGACCAACATCAACAACGACCCGCGCTCGGTGAACAACGCGTACTCGATCTCGGACCTCGGTTTCGGCCTGCGCCAGAACAACGACATGTGGCGCCTGTCCTTCCGCATCAACAACCTGTTCGACCGCTTCTACATCGGCAACGCCAACGCGAGCGGCCCGTCGTACCGCGCGGGCCCGACGTCGACCTCCCCCGCCATCACGGTCAACAGCTGGGTGCCGCCGCGCGACGTATTCCGCTTCTACAGCGTGCGCCTCGACCTGAAGTTCTGATACCGGGTTTCCTCCGCGGGCCCCGGCCCGCGTTTCCCTCGATGCCGCCGGGCGACCTGGCGGCATTTTTTTATCCGAGGCCATTTCCCAAAATCGGGGTCAGAGCACATTTCGGATCAATGTCCACTGCGCTACCAAACACGGAATTGCGCTCACCGCACAAAGAACTCGCACCGAAAAGGGCTTTGACCGCGAATCTTGCTGAAAACGTGCTCTGACCCCGAATTGAAGCTATTTCCAATAATCGCGGTCTGACCCGGTTGCTGGAAACAAAAAGGGCCGGGGCATCACTGCACCGGCCCGGCATGTCGCGTTCGCGGGCGCTTCAGTCTTCGTAGATCGGCCCCGCCGTCAAAAACGGCCCGCCCTGGTACACGGCCGTGATGTCGCCCGCATCCGACCACGTGCCGCCGGCCGGGAAGCGGTCGGCGAACGCGCGCGCGCTGTGGCGCGGCTCGAAGCCCAGGTGGGCCGCCGCGCGGTTGTCCCACCAGCGCACCGGGTTGTCCGACACACCGTACGTGATCGTGTGGCCCACGCGCGGCGTGAACAGGGCACAGCGCACCAGTTCCACGAGGTCGTCGTACGCGAGGAACGTGACCAGCATGCGCGCATTGCGCGGCTCGCCGAACGACGAGCCGATGCGCAGGCACACGGTCTCGATGCCGAAGCGGTCGAAGTAGTAGCGCGACAAGGCCTCGCCGAAGCACTTCGACACGCCGTAGATGCCGTCCGGCCGCAGCGGCACGTTGGCATCGACGATCTGCGTGGTCGGGTAGTAGCCGACGACGTGGCTGGAGCTCGCGTAGATCACGCGCTTGATGCCGCGCTTGTGCACGGCCTCGTACAGGTGATGCAGGCCGAGGATGTTGGCATGCATGATCGTCTCGAACGTGTCCTCGACGGAGACGCCGCCGAAGTGCAGCACGGCGTCCACGCCTTCCGTCAGCGCCATCACGGCGGCGCGGTCGCCCAGGTCGCAGCGCACGACTTCCTCGCCCGGCCCGGCGGGCGCGATGTCCTTGATGTCGCTGAGGCGAACCACGTCGGCCCACGGCTTGATCCGCTCGCGCAGCACGGTGCCGAGGCCGCCACCGGCGCCGGTCAGGAGAAGACGGTGGAAAGGCTTGGACTCGGTCGCTGGGGTCATGGACAGGCTCGCATATGTTAAACGTTTAACCGAGTATATCCAAAACGCTTTCGATGTCAATTTTTTGGACCGCTTTTTCGCCCGGAGGCCCCGCCCGGACAGGTGGCAACGATTCCATACGCCGATTTCTTGCCCCAGCTCGCTTCCGCCCTTGGGGACGCATGCTAAGATGTGCCGCTGAGTAACGATTAACCTTCCATGAAAAAGTCCGCCCCGACCATCCGCGACGTCGCCGCAGCCGCCCACGTGTCCACTGCCACGGTGTCGAAATTCATCAACGGCGCACAGCGCTTTTCGCCCAAGGTCGAGGCGGCGATCGAGTCCGCGATCGCGGGCCTGGGCTATAAATCGAACCCGCTGGCCAAGTCGATGATCACGGGGCGCACGAACACCATCGGCCTCTCCGTGCTGGACATCACCAACCCGCACTTCTCCAGCATCCTGAAGGGCGCGAACCGCGTGGCGCACGACCAGGGCTTTTCCGTCCTGCTCGTCGACACGGAGGAAACGCCCAGCCGCGAGCGGCGCACGCTGGAAGAACTGAGCCGGCGCGTGGACGGCATGATCGTGTTCTCGCGCATGCGCGAGCACGAGATGGCGTGGATGACCGAGATCGACAAGCCGCTCGTCTTCTTCGGCAGCCTGGCGCAACTGCCGCTGCCTACGGTGGCCAGCGACGACCACGGCGGCGCCTACATGCTGGCCCAGCACCTGCGCATGCTGGGCCACCGCCGCATCGCCTACCTCGGCTTTTCCAAGTCGCGGCGCGACGAGGAGCGCCTGGGCGGCATCCGCGAATCGCTGAAGACAGCCGGCCTCGAACTCGCGATCTTCGATGCCGAGGCGCCGTCGCTGGCCGAAGGCGAACGCCTGTGCTCCGCGATCGTGCTGGGCAGCCAGCGTCCGGATGCGCTGATCTGCTACAACGACTTGATGGCGCTCGGCTTCATGAAAGAAGCGTCCAACCTGGGCATCTCGATCCCCCAGGACATCTCGGTCGTCGGCTTCGACAATATCCCCTACGGCAAATACACGACCCCCGCCCTTACCACCGTCGACCTGCAGAGCGAGCGCATGGGCGCGACCGCGATGGAAAAGCTGCTGGCCGTGATCCGCGGCGAACACGTCGAAAAGCTCACCAAGGTCGCGCCGCAACTGATCCTGCGCGGGTCGACGATCGCCCGCCGCCCCTGAGCCCGTATCGCCGTTTACTTTCCGGAAGAGTTGACCTATCCTTTTAGGAAAACGTTTAACAACACTGGAGACACGCATGCGCCCTGTCCTGCCCGTCATCACGATGGCGGTTCTCGCCCTGTCACACGCCGCGCCCGCACTCGCGACCAGGCCCCTGCACCAGACGGTCGAACAGGCCTACCCGCAGCTGGATTACTTTTTCCAGAAGCTCGTGAAGGAACGGGACGGCATCACGATCGACGGCCGCGCGCCGTTCCAGAGCCACGACAAATTCCTGCCCGGGAAAATCGCGACGGGCCTGGCGGACGTGCTGCTGCACACGTCCGCCAATGACCCGCGCTTGCCCGGCATGCTGCGCGACTATGCATCCATCGCCGACCTTACCGTCGGCATGGAAAACGATACCTGGGGCATCTATTACTACATTGGCGCGCTGGTCAAGCTGAAGCGGGCCGGCCTGCTGGAGCGCGCCGTGCGTCCCGCCACGCTCGACCAACTGCGCAAGAAGCTCGACTGGCGGACGTTCGTGCGCGTGCCGGCCTACGAACTGATCGACCTGCCGACCAATTACTATGGCGTCGCCTTCAGCATTGCGCGCCTGCGCCTGCTGATGGGCTGGGAAGACGCGCAGGCGAGCGACGTCCTGCTCGACAGGATGCTGAAGCATTACGCCGATTACTCCGGCACCTACGGCTTTTCCGACGAGACGGATGGCCAGGGCCGCTTCGACCGCTACAGCATCCTGCTGGCGGCCGAGATCTGCGAACGCTTCATCGAGACCGGCCTGACGGTGACGCCGGAACTGAAAGCCCTGCTGCGCAAGTCGGCCGACGTCGCGCTGAACGCGGCGAGTGCCGACGGCAGCGGCTTCACGATGGGCCGCAGCCTCGGGCCGTACGGCGAGACGGCGATGTTGGAAATCCTGTCGACGGCCGCCTACCTCGGCGTCCTCACGCCGGAAGAAAAGGAGTACGCGTACGCCTACTCCGCGCGTATCGGCGAGCGCTACATGAACTTCTGGTACGACCCGGCGCTGCACTCGGTCGACATGTGGGGCAAGGGCCGCCGCACGGACACGTACCGCGGCAAGCATCGCATCCTCGGCGAGAACTTCTCGCTACTGCACCAGTTGATCGGCACGGACGAGATGTGGAACCGGGCCGGCATGAAGAACGCCGTACCGCGCGCGGACCTTGCGGCGTGGCTGGAACGCGCGCGTCCTCCCTTCAGCCTCACGCGCTTCGCGGGCGGCGAATACGACCGCGCCCTCGCCATCTGGCGCGACGGGCCACACGTATTCAGCCTCTCGATGATCAACGGCGGTCCGAGCCAGCATGCGAACAGCCCGTACTATCCGCTGCCGTTCTCGTACGGGATCGTCTCCGGCATCGCCGACAGCGGCGCCGCGCATCCGCAGTTGCTGCCGAAATTCCGTCTCGCCGACGGCAGCGAATTGATCGCGACCGCGTTCATCAAGAACATCGAGACGAGCGACATCGACGGCGGCCATCGCGTCACGTACCGCCAGGATGCGCTCACGAAGCTGGGCAAGAACGTGCCCGTGAAGGACACGCGCATCGCGGTCGAGACGGAATACACCCTGCGCCACGGCGTCATCACGCGCACCGACACGTACACGCCGGCGGCACCGCTGGACGTGGCCGGCGTGAGCCTCGACTTCGCGTCGTTTTCAAGCGGCGCCACGGTGGACGGCAACACGATCGCCTTCCGCGACGGTGCCGTGCGTGCCTTCGCCGTCGACGGCCTCGCACGCTGCAGCGCCGACGACGTGACCGGCAGCGAAGCGTACCGCGCGCCGTATGGACCGATGGCCACGCTGGCCGCCTGCCGCACGGGCGCGTTCACGTTCGACAAGCCGCTCAGGATCCGCTGGACGATCCGCTACCAGTGACGACGTGTTCGAGCGGATTGGCCAGGCTGCGGTCGCCGCCCATGCGCGCATCCCAGTTCACGGCCGGCAGCCTGACGGGCACCGCGACCTTGCCGCCGTGGCGCAGGTAGATGGCGATCCATCCCGGCACGCCGCCCGACCGCTCCTGCTCGACGCCCGTCATCGTCGCGATGGCCGACGGATCGGCGACGCCGCCGACGGAGAACGCAATGAGCTTGTCCAGCCGCGGCGACTGCACGTCGAAGATCGACGCCATCAGCACGAGCGGCGCGGCCGCGTACAGGTGGTAGTGCAGCGCCCTGCCCGCCCGTTCCAGTTCGTACGGCAGCACGCCGTCCGGCCGGATCTGCGCCATCGCAGCGTCGAACACCTTGCGGCCCCACGCGAGGCAGCGCGCGTCGCCCGTGACAGCGCCCGTCGCCGTCACCGCGAGGCCCTCCCAGTAATAGTGATTGTTGCGCACGCCCTTGTGCGCGTCCGAATGGCGGATCGTTGCATCGGCCAGCGCCAGCAGCCACGCCTCGATGCGGCCGCGCTCCTCCAGCGTCGCCGCGGGCTTCACGCGCGCGTAGGCGAGCGCGAGGCCGCCCAGCGTCCACTTGCGCGTGTAGTACGACTGCTCCGTCGTCATCGTGCCCAGCATCGCCTTGCGGCCGGCCCAGTCGGCGAGCCAGGCCAGGGCGCAGCGGGCATCCGCGTCGCGGTGCGTCCGCTGCCACGCGACGGCGGCATGGGCCACCGCGTCGAGGTAGTCGTTGACGGGCTTGACGGCCGCCTCGTTGCGCGCCTTGCGCACCGGGTCGACGATCGAGTGATGGCTGTCGCTGTAATAGCTGTTCGCATCGATGTCGATGACGGCCGGCGGCGGCGCCTCGCACGCGCCCGCCGGACGCGCGGCCAGTGCCGCGATGAACATGGCTGCTCCGAGTCCTCGTATCCGCATGGTCTTCTCCATTTTTATGAAAGCGTTTACCTTATCTCAGCTTTAAGCCAGAATCCATACATCTAGTTAAACGTTATCCTACGATGATCCCGACTATCCCCTTCAAGCACGCCACGCTCGCCCTGCTGCTGCTCGGCCCTCTCCTGCCCGGATGCGCGACACACACACCGCCCGCCGCCAGGGCCGACGCGCAGGCACCGACGCCGGCCGCCGTGCTGGCGACGATGGAACGCGTCGCCGACTGGCAGCTCGCGCATCCGAGCGCGCATGCGCCGACGCACTGGACGCAGGGCGTCGGCGACGCCGGCTTCATGGTGCTGGCCAACCTGTCCGGCTCGCGCACGTACCGCGACGCGATGGCGGCGATGGGCGAACGCAATGGCTGGCAACTCGGTCCGCGCGCCTATCACGCGGACGACCACGTGGTCGGGCAGACGTATGCGGAGCTGTACCTGCAGTTGCGCGACCCGGCCATGCTGGCGCCGCTGAAGGCGCGTTTCGATGCGATCCTCGCCGAGCCGCACGACGGCACGCTGAAATTCACGGTGCCCGGCAACCAGGACCGCTGGTCGTGGTGCGACGCCCTGTTCATGGGACCGCCCGCGTGGGCGCGCCTGACCGCCGCCACCGGCGACGCGCGCTATCTCGACCACGCCGTCGCCGCGTGGTGGCGCACGTCGGACTACCTGTACGACAAGGACGAACACCTGTACTACCGCGACAGCAATTATTTCGCGCGGCGCGAAGCCAATGGCCGCAAGGTGTTCTGGGCACGCGGCAACGGCTGGGTGATGGCGGGCCTGGCGCGCACGCTCCAGTACATCCCGGCGGACCATCCGGCGCGCGCCCGCTTCGAACAGCAGTTCCGCGCGATGGCCGCGAAGGTGCTCGCGCTGCAGCAGGCCGACGGCCTGTGGCGCGCGAGCCTGCTCGACCCGGCCGGCTATCCGGCGCGCGAAACGAGCGGCACGGCGCTGTTCGCGTATGCGCTCGCGTGGGGCGTCAACCAGGGGTTGCTGGACCGCGCCGCGTTCGAACCGGGCGTGCGGCGCGCATGGACGGCGCTCGTGGCCAGCGTCCAGCCGGACGGCAAGCTCACGCACGTACAGCCGATCGGCCAGGCGCCGACGGGCTTCGCGGACGATGCGACGGAAGTCTATGGCGTCGGCGCCTTCCTGCTCGCGGGCAGCGAAGTGTTCCGCATGGCGCTGCTCGAACGCGCCGTACCCCGCACGGTGCGCGTGACGAATCCGGGCGATTTTCACCGTGCCGACGAGACGATCGAACTGCCGCTCGCGCCGGATTCTCCACAAGCGCTGGCCGTGATGGAAACCGGCACGTCGCGCCTGCTGCCCACGCAGCGCATCGGCGACACGCTGCTGTTCCAGGCAAACTTCGCGCCCCGTGAACGACGCCGCTTCCTGCTGCTGCCGGCCAGCGCCCTGCCCGCGCTGGCGCCGCCCGACGTCAAGGTGCACGCACGCTACGTGCCCGAACGCTACGACGACTTCGCGTGGGAGAGCGACCGCATCGCCCACCGCGCGTACGGCCCGGCGATCCTGCACGTGCCGAACGAGCACGTGGGCAGCGGCGTGGACGTGTGGCTCAAGCGCGTGCGCCGGCCCGTCGTGGACACGTGGTACAAGCGCGGCGAGTACCACAGCGACCACGGCGAGGGCCTCGACAACTACAGCGTCGGCACGGGCCGCGGCTGCGGCGGCACGGCAATCTACCGCGATGGCAAGGCGTATCCGTCATCCGTCTACGCGGGCTGGAAAGTGATCGCGGACGGGCCGCTGCGCGCCGTGTTCGAGCTGCGCTACGACGCGTGGAGCGCGGCCGGACGCCAGGTCGCGGAGACGAAGCGCATCTCGATCGACGCGGGCGCCAACTTCAGCCGCGTCGAAAGCCGCTACACGAGCGACCAGGCGGGCGCGCTGCCCGTCGCCGTCGGCATCGCCCAGCGCAAGGGCGACGGCCGGCTCGTGCGCGACACGAGCGCAAGCTGGATGAGTTACTGGGAACCGGAGAGCGCGCCGAACGGGCACACGGCGTGCGCGATCATCGTCCCCGGCCAGGCGACGCGCGCCGCGGTGGATGGCGGCGACGCCCTGCTGGTCGGGACCGCGCAGCCCGGGCAGCCGTTCGTGCACTACCTGGGCGCGGGATGGAGCAAGGGCGGCGATTTTCCCGA
Source organism: Massilia sp. CT11-108 (assembly GCF_047302915.1). NCBI lineage: Bacteria > Pseudomonadati > Pseudomonadota > Betaproteobacteria > Burkholderiales > Oxalobacteraceae > Massilia > Massilia sp. CT11-108. Next base: position 15,086 of record NZ_JBKYMO010000061.1, read on the forward strand.
TGCGCAGGCGTGGGAAGCCTACGTGCGCAACGTGGCGCAGCGGCTGGCCGTGCCGCTGCGGGTGACGGGTCAGGACTGATCAGCCGCTATTCCTCAGCCCCGCCGAGATGCCGTTGATCGACATATGCAGCCCGTTGCGGGTCGCATCGTCGTCCACGCCGGCGCGGTAACGGCGCAGCAGCTCGACCTGCAGGTGGTTCAGCGGATCGATGTACGGCAGGCGGTTGCGCAGCGAACGCTGCATTTGCGGGTTCCCGTCCAGCAGCTCGTCCTGCTCCATGACCTGCCGGAGGATCTCCACCGTCCGCGCATGCTCGGCGCTGATGGCACCGAAGATGCGGTCGCGCAGCGCCGCGTCGGCCACGAGGCCGGCGTAGCGGCTCGCGATCGCGATGTCGCTCTTCGCCAGCACCATGTCCATGTTCGACAGCAGCGTCGTGAAGAACGGCCACGTCTTGTACATCGTGCGCAGCAGCGCGAGGCGCTCGGCCGGCGCGTCCGCGATGAAGCGTTCCACCGCCGTGCCGAAACCGTACCAGCCCGGCAGCATCAGGCGGCACTGGGCCCAGCTGAACACCCACGGGATCGCGCGCAGGTCTTCGATCGAGCGCGACTTCTTGCGCGACGCCGGACGGCTGCCGATGTTCAGCGCGGCGATCTCCGTGATCACCGTCGACTCCCAGAAGTACGTCTCGAAGCCTTCCGTTTCGTACACGAGCGAACGGTAGGCACGCAGCGCTTCCGTCGACAGGCGGTCCATCGCGGCCACCTGCGCCGCGTCCGGCTGCGGCTGATCATGCGACAGCAGGGTCGCTTCCATCGTCGCGGCGACGAGCACCTCGAGATTGCGGCGGCCCACGTCGGCGTTGGCGTACTTCGCGGTGATGACTTCGCCCTGCTCCGTCAGGCGGATGCGTCCCTGCACGGCGCCCGGCGGCTGCGCGAGGATCGCTTCGTAGCTCGGACCGCCGCCGCGGCCCACCGAACCGCCGCGGCCGTGGAACAGCTGCAGCTTGATGCCGTGGGCGCGGAAGACCGCGATGAGTTCCAGCTCCGCCTTGTGCAGCTCCCAGCCGGACGTGACGTAGCCGCCGTCCTTGTTGCTGTCCGAGTAGCCCAGCATGACTTCCTGCAGGCGGTCGCGCGATTGCAGCAGGCGCATGTAGAACGGCAGGCCGAACGCCGCGGCCATGATCGCGGGACCAGCGCGCAGGTCGTCGATGGTTTCGAACAGCGGGATGATGTTGACGTCGAGCGTGCCGAGCGTCGGATGCAGCAGGCCCGCTTCCTTCAGCAGCACGGCCACTTCCAGCAGGTCGGAGACGGAAGCCGCCTTCGAGATGATGTAGTTCGTGACGGCGGCGCGGCCGTACGTCAGGTGCGCGCGCTTCGTCTCGCTCAGGATCGCCAGCTCGGACGCCGTCTCTTCGGAATACGCCTCGAACGGCGACACGAGCAGGCGCGGCGACTGCAGTTCTTCCAGCAGCAGTGCGCAGCGCGCGGCTTCGTCCAGTGCCAGGTAATCGACGCCGGGGCGCGCCTGCGTCAGCAGTTCCGCGAGCACGCGCTCGTGCACGTCGGAGTTCTGGCGCAGGTCGACGGGCGCGAGATGGAAACCGAATACCTTCACGGCGCGGCGCAACAGGCGCAGGCGGCCGCGCGCCAGCTGGCGGGCACCATTGGCCACCAGCGACTCGTGGATGACGTCCAGGTCGGCCAGCAGTTCGTCGGCGCTGGCGTAGGCCACCGCATCCGGCTCATTGGCGCCGCTGACGAGCCAGTCGCGCGTCGCCACGAGGCGCGCATGCATGCCGTGCAGCGCCTGGCGGTACGGCTCGTCCTGGTGGTGCGGCGACTGGTCGGGCGTGCGCTCGGCGATGCGGTGCAGGGCTTCCGTGCTGCCGCACAGGGACTGCGCCTGCGACAGTTGCGACGCCAGCGTGTGCACTTCCGGCAGGTAGAAATCCAGCGCGCGGGTCGCCTGCGCCTTCAGTGTGGCACGCAGGATGTCGGCCGTGACGAACGGGTTGCCGTCGCGGTCGCCGCCGATCCAGCTGCCCACTTTCATGAACGACGGCAGCTCCGTGTCGGCCCAGCCGGCATCCTTTTGCGCCAGCGTGTCCTCGAGTGCGCAGTACAGGCGCGGCACGCTCCTGAACATCGTGTAGTCGAAGAAGGACAGGCCGTTCTCGACTTCGTCCAGCACCGACAGCTTGGTGGGACGCAGCAGGCGCGTCTGCCACAGCGTCAGGATGGCGCGCGCGAGCGCTTCGTCGTTGTCCTGCTCTTCGTCGGGCGTCAGCTGCGTCCGGTCACGTTCGCCGATCAGGCGCGCGATCGCCATCTGGCAGTTGAGGACACTCTTGCGCTGCACCTCGGTCGGATGCGCGGTGAAGACGGGGCTCACGTGCGCGTCGTCGAAGAAGGCGCGCAGGTCGTCCATGCGGCCGGCGGCGAACACGCCGTCGACGGCGTGCGCGATGCTGCCCTTCTTCGGCGCCGAGCCGGCGGACAGGTGCGCGCGGCTGCGGCGGATGTGGTGCTGGTCTTCGGCGATGTTGGCCAGCAGCGAGAAATACGTGAAGGCGCGGATCAGCTGGGTCTTCTCGTCGGCCGAGATGTCTGCGAGGATCGCCGCCAGTTCCTCGTGCGCGCTGCCGTCCTCGTCGCGCCGGAAACCGATGCAGCTCTTGCGGACCGACTCGATGCGGTCGAACACCCCGTTACCCTCCTGGGCGCGGATCGTTTCCCCCAGCATGCGGCCGAGCTGGCGGATATCCCGCCCCAGCAACTCTTCCTTGAAGTTCCGTGCCTCTTCAACGCTCATTCAGCTCTCCAAAATGTAAATAATTTACAGAACACGCACCAGTTAACCAGCGTTGGCGGACAAATACCTTGTATATACCAGCCTTTATACACAGCGCGGCACGACAAGTCATGCAATGTTATGAAATTTTACTACGAACATTGATCAGTTCGGTGGGTGAGGTTGAAAAAATGCTACACATGAGGAAACGAGGCCGCCGCCTATTCCTGCTCGAACATGTCGATGATCTCGTCGGCCACCGCGCGCACGTGCGGGGCGCGGCGCACGTCCGCGTGCATCACCAGCCAGAGCTTGCGGCGGATGGGACACGCCGGATCGAGTACGACCAGCCCCGGCGCGCGTGCCGCCGTATAGTGCGGAAAGACGCCGACGCCGCAGCCGCCGACCGCCGCCTGGAGCAATGTCAGCAGGTCGTTCGAGCGCACGCTGTAGCGGCGCGCGCCGCGCAGCTTGTCCAGCCATTCCTGTTGCGGCGCATCCTGCTGCAGGTCGTCGTAGCCGAGGAATTCCCACTGCGCGGGCGCGCGGCCCGTCACGTAGTCTTCGTGCGCATACAGGGCGTAATCGACCTGCGCCAGCAGCCTGGCGACGAGGCCGGGCGACGTCGGGCGCGCAAACCGCAGCGCGATGTCGGCCTGGCGTCGCGTCAGGTCCGTCGTGCGCGCCTCCGCACGCAAGTCGATGTCGACGCCGGGCAGGCGCGACAAGGG
>NZ_JBKYMO010000062.1:0-18523 GCF_047302915.1 Massilia sp. CT11-108
CGTCAACACGCCCAGGCCGGCCAGCAGCATGCCCCAGGCCTGCGGCTCCGGCACCGGCGAGATCGTCAGATCCGCCCCGAACACCCCGCCCCCGACACCGCGCACCTCGCCATTCACCTGGATCGCGTAGGAACCGCTCGCCAGCCCAAAGCCCGACAGCGCCCACGAATCCGGCGCATCGGCACCCGAACCCGTCAGATCGATGCCCGCGATGGCGGTCCCCAGCATGGCCTTCGTGACCGGATCGTAGCGGTAAAGAGACCAGCCCGTGATCAGCAGGTCCTTCGTCTGCGGCGTGTTCAGGTAGGACGACGTCAGCGAGGCGGCCGCGTCAAACGGCGTGCCGACGTCGAACGTGAAGACGTCGGTGAAGGTGCTGCCGGTGGTCGACTGCGCGAACGTGTCGCCGAAATGCGCGTTGAAGCCGCCCAGGCCATCGTCCGTCGTGACGACCGGGGCCGTGCGGTTGACCGTCGCCGCCCCCGCGCCTTGCGCCATCAGGGCCGCGCCCGCGACCATGGCCAGAACGAGAGATTTGAGTTTCATGATAGTTCCGTTGAGAGATTAATCGGACTCGCTATCCAGGAGCAGGTGTCTTTACACCGATCCGTCGGAACAGCTTAAGTTCCGAAAGCCTGACTAACCGTTAGATCTCGCACAAATTTCTATCATTTCTGAATAGAAAAGAATTTTCCGACCAGGAACCTTTTATTCCAGAACAATTCTTCTCGGAAAAGGCGAATTTGAGGAAGGTCAATCCGCCCCGGGGGCGCTTGATCAAAATGGGGTTTGTAATCGGTCCCTGCCGTCGTTGAACGTAAGGAGTGCGACATGAAAAGCGTGACGTTTTCCGAAATCGAGCGCGTCCGGAAGGGAGCGCATCGCCCCACCTCCCCCGCCCCCGCGCAACACCGGGTACTTCTCCTGCTGAGCATGGTGCTGGGCCTGCCCGCGCTGGCCTTCGCCTTCCACCTCATCGATCCGACGGCGCCGCTCGGCTACATCGTCGTGCCGGTACTGCTGGGCGGCCTGCTGCCGGCGATCGCGCCCACGCTCCTTGGCCGCTTCGAGGTCACGACCCGCTTTTCGGCCTGCCACCTGGTCGGCACCCTGGACGATGCGATGGAAAGTCTCGGCTACGCGCCGGCCGAACGCGGCCCCGGCACCGTGCGCTACCGCATGCGCGCAGCACGCTGGCCCGCTGGAAAGAACGCCGACATCACGGTGACGGTGCGCGACCACATGCTCGAAGTCGCCGGCCCCGTGCGCACGCTGCATGCGTTGCGCCGGCAACTCAGCTGCTGACCCGCGTCACACCTTCATCGGCAGGATCACCATCTGCAGGCCTTCCAGGTGCAGCCGGCGCTGCACCGCCAGCGACGCCTGGTTGTGCAGCAGCCGCGTGAACCAGTTATCGGATGCGAAGATCAATTTACTGGTGAAGAAAATCGAGTTCGGATACTCGCGGTTGATCTGCTCGCACATGCGGGTCACCTCTTCCACCGCATCCGTGCCGAAGCCGATGTAGGACGCCGACGCCATCCCGTGGCTCTGGCAGAAATCGACAAAGTATTCCAGCGTCCGCGCCGCATCCTTCCGCATCTTTTCGAGCGCGCCCTCGCCGCCATAGGCGTGGGCGTCGACCGTGCGTGCGTTCACGAACAGGAAATTCTTGAAGTGGCCGGGGAACATGCGCAGCACCCACAGCAGCGCGTGCAGGCCGCCGCCGCGCGAGTTACCGACGATGAAGACGGCCGTCTGCGCATCCGGTTCCGGATCGACGGCTTCCTTCACCGGGCCGAACGGCTGGTTGGCGAATACGCGGTCGACGGAACGGATGGCGCGCTTGGTTTCGCGGTAGTGGTTGCGGATGAAGATGCACAGGCCCGCGATGGCCGCGATGATCAGCGCCGTGGCCCAGCCGCCCTGCGTAAAACGTTCGACGAGCAGCACGGCGAGGATGCCGGCACAGATGATGAAGCCCGTCAGCGACAGCAGGAAGCGCCGGATCCAGCGCGCGTCCTTGCGATGCCGCCACCAGTACAAACACAGGCCGAACAGCGAGATCGCGAACGTGAGGAACACGGAGATCGAATACAGCACGACGAGCAGCGTCACCTGGCCGCGCGTCCAGAACAGGATCGCCAGCGCGGCGATGCCCATCACGAGGATGCCGTTCTGCGTGACGAGGCGCGTGGACAGGTAGCGGAACTGGTGCGGCACCCACGAATCGCCCGCCATGTTCGACAGCACGGACGGCCCGCCGAGGAAGCCGGTATTCGCCGCCACGAACAGGAGCCCGGCCTCGAACGCGAGGACGACGGCCAGCACGATCTGGTTCACCAGTTCGCCGCCCAGGCCCATGCTGGCGATGATGCGGCGGAAGGTGGTCGCGTTCAGCGTCTCGCCCGCGGTCGGCTGCGCATCCCACAACAGGTACAGCAGGATGATGCCGCCGGCCGTGACGGCCAGCGACAGCGCCATGTAGAACATCGTCATCTTGCCTGTGCGGACACGTGGCTCGGCCAGCAGGTTGACGTTGTTCGACACGGCCTCGAGGCCCGTATAGGTACCACCGCCCTGCGAGTACGCGAGCAGCAGCATGCCGGCCACGCCGGCCCAGCCGATCTCGCCGGCCAGCGAACCCGTCTCGGCCACCGTACTGGGCACGAGCTGCGGCAGGTGCGACGCATGCGCGACGATGCCGTACACGATCAGCACGAGGTGGGTGGCGACGAAGCCGAGGAAGATCGGCAGCAGGATCTGGATCGCCTCCTTCAGCCCGCGCAGGTTCATCACGATCAGGAGGCCGATGAAGAACGCCTCGGCCCAGAGTTTATAGGGCTGGAAGCCGAGCGGCAGGAACGACGCGAGCGCATCGACGCCGGACGCGATCGAGATCGCGATGGTCAGCACGTAGTCGAGGATCAGGGCGGCGCCGGACACGAGGCCGAGATACGGCCCGACGAGCTTGGTGGCCACGCGGTAGCCGCCGCCCCCGGTCGGGAACAGTTCGATCACCTGGTTGTAGGCGAGCGCGATGATGAAGACGGTGACGGCGGTGGCGACGGCCATGTAAAGGCCGAGGTGGGTGTGGGCGCCGAGCGCGCGAAAGGTTTCTTCCGGACCGTACGACGAGGAGGACAAGCCGTCCGCCCCGAGCCCGACCCAGGCAAGGAAGGCGACCAGGGCCATCGAGTGACGCGTCTCGCTCTTCATGGGGTCGAGCGGCTTGCCGAGGATGATCTCGCGTATTTTCTTATTCTTCATCGTACAGGCCGCCTTGCCGGACGGCGCGTTTGCTCAGGTAGGCAAGATCATACGCCGGAACGCCCCCTGCGCCCACTGCGGGCGCACGCACTCTGGTCAGTTTTGCATTCCATGTGCTAATATGCGCGCCTGCGCTTGCAGCCTCTGTGGCGGAATTGGTAGACGCACTTGACTCAAAATCAAGCGCCGAAAGGCGTGCCGGTTCGATTCCGGCCGGAGGCACCACCTACTCATCCGTAGTAGTCCCGCAAAGTCCAAGAAACCGCGTTTCTCCCTCTGGGAACGCGGTTTTTTTGTGCGCCGAAGTTTGAGCTCGTCCATTACCAGCCATCGTTTTTGTCGTAGGCGGATGCTGCGCTGTCGGGCAAAGCATACAAGCCGCGACCCAGCTCGAGCAGCCGGCCTTCGTCGGTCAGCGACGCGAGTAGTGCGAGCGATACGCCGGCGCAGTCCACAGCGCGTGTACTCGGCACGCCCTTGGATCGTGCCAGCTCAAGAATTTGGTCGGCCTGGAGGTTTATCTCACCACCCCATACAAAACCTCGACCGGCGTCGCGCAAAGAGGCGGGATTTCGTCATGACGGAATTTGTCCTGCCAACCTTGCCAAAGGTTGCCCATTTGAATCAAAAATATAGATATTGAACAGCTCCGCATTACAATAGCAATTAGCTCAACAGCAACGACAACAGTCGATGTCAGCTATCCCCTATTACGAACAGCACGCAACTCGGCTGGTTACTCAATACGAGTCGCTGTCTTTTGAGGACGTTCACGCGGACCTGATCGGCATACTGCCGGCGCCGGGCAGCACGGTCCTCGATATCGGCGCAGGTTCCGGCCGGGACGCGGCGTGGCTCGCGGCAAAGGGATACGACGTCGTGGCCGTCGAGCCATCCGAAGCCATGCTCGCCCACGCGCGCGCAAAACACACGTCGAGCCGGATCCAATGGCTGTCCGACAGCCTGCCTGACCTCGCGAACGTGCGCCGCCTCGGCTTGAGCTTCGACCTCATCCTGCTGTCCGCCGTCTGGATGCACATTCCTCCATCCGATCGCCAGCGTGCGTTGCGCAAGCTGGCGACGCTGCTGGCGCCGAAAGGACGCATCGCGATCAGTCTCCGGCTCGGTGCGCCCGACACCGAACGCGCGATGCACGAGGTCTCGCTACTGGAACTGGCCGGCCTTGCCCAGCAATTCGGGCTACGCATCGTCCACGCCAGCGACAGCCAGGACAAGCTGGGACGAAGCGAAGTGTCGTGGACGAACGTCGTGCTGGGGCTCCCCGACGACGGCCTGGGTGCCCTGCCCCTGCTGCGGCACCTGATCCTCGTGGACGAAAAGTCGTCGACGTACAAGATCGCGCTGCTGCGCGTACTGGCCCGCATCGCGGATACCGCGGCGGGGCTGGCCCGCTACGACGCGGAATCCGTGGTCGTGCCGTTGGGTCTTGTATCGCTCTTTTGGCTGCGCATGTACAAGCCCCTGATCGAACATGCCCTGCCCCAGATGCCGCAGAGGACCGGCCCCGGTTTCGTCACCAACAGCTTCACCTCGCTGCGGTCCGTGACCGCGGTCGAACTGCGGATCGGCTCCGTGTTCGGCGACCAGACGGCGAAGCACCTGCACCAGAGTCTTTCCGAGATTTCGCAGGTGATCCGCAATATGCCCGCGAACTACCTGCGCTGGCCCGCGAGCGACAAGCCGATCTTCGACGTCACGCGGCGCCGCATGGTGCCGACGCCGTCCCCGCTGCAAATCGACGAAGCCTTCCTGTGGAGTCTCGGCGACTTCCGCATCCCACTCGAGATCTGGCATGCGCTCACGCATTACAACGTGTGGATCGAGCCCGTGCTCGTGTCGGAGTGGGTCAGGCTGATCGAGTCCTACTGCAACGACGGTCGACCGGACGTTCGCGCCCTCGCCCACTCGCTGCTCGCATGGGTCGATCCCGCACGCGACACCAGCTTCGCCAGGGCGGCGGTCGACCGCATGCGCGCGGCCGGCAAGCCGGTGTACTGCGTCTGGTCCGGCGCGCGCCTGCGCGACGAGTACGACGTCGACCACTGCTTCCCGTTCGCTGCCTGGCCCTGCGGAGACGCGTGGAACCTGATGCCGGCATCACGGCAGGTCAACATCCAGAAATCGAACCGGCTCGTCACCCAGGCCGCGCTGGAACGCGCCAGCGACACCATCAGCAGCTGGTGGAACGACGCCTTCCTGAGCCAGGGCGACGGTCTGAGGCGCCAGTTCTTCCTCGAGGCGTCGCAGACGCTGCCGATTCTCGTGGCCACGCCGGAGCCGGCCGACGTCATCGACGCGATGAAAGTCCATCGCATCAGGTTGAGCAAGGATCAGGGACTGCGCCCTTGGGAGCCCGCCTATGCTGCCGGTCGCAACCGGGCTGCGGCCGCAAGCCTCCCTTCAATGCATCAACCGATTATCGAATGAGTTCGCCAACATGAAAATTATCCTGATCCTCCTCGTGCTGGCCGTGCTGCTGGTCGCCGTCGTCGCTGCACAGTCGAAGAGTGCGAAAAAAACCAGCCGGACCGGGACATACCGCCAGCGCAAACTTATGACCGATAACGAGGAAGAGTTTTTCGGCCGGCTCGTCGTGGCGCTTCCCGATCACTACATTTTCCCGCAAGTCGCAATGTCCGCCTTGCTGGATGCGGCAAGCAGCGACAAGAAGGAAGCCCATAGCGACAGGATGAGCATCGCCCAGCAGCGCGTCGATTACGTCGTCTGCACCCGACGCTGCGAGGTAGTCGCCGTCGTCGAACTGGACGACAAAACGCACTCACGCGCAAAGGATGAACTGCGGGACGCACGACTCGAACAGGCGGGGATACGGACCGTCCGCTTCCAGGCCCGTAACAAGCCAAAGGTCGAGGCCATCCGGAGCATGATTCTCGGCCCCACGATGACCAAAGCCGGCAAGGCCACGACCGAACACACTGGTCAGGGTGCCACCCCTGCCGGCGCTACGCCGTTCATTCCGCAATAGTCCGCCCGCGCGCCAGATTTCGTCATGACGAAATTTGTGGTCCGGGCCGCCGCGATGCCAGTTGCTCCTTCTCTTCGAACAAGAGCGACTTGAAGCTGCAGCGCGGTCATGGTGAACATCCGGATTTCGTCGCGACGAAATTTGTACGCATCCTTCCTTAGCATCGCTTGTAAAGATGCTCTCCCTGATGCAAGGCCCCTCCATTCCCGACTGGGTATCGCTGCAAATAAATGGATGACACGAATAAGGGCTCTAAGCAACCATGCCGGCGAGCCTAAGGTTCTTGTCTATCGAGCGCGGGTAGCCGGGGCATTCGGATATCATGCCGGGCGGTAACTCGACCGAGTTAGCGCTGTCGTCTGCAGGTGCGTCTGCTCCGTGTCGCCGCCTTCTTTTTGGCGGCGCCAACGTAGTTCTGTCGACGACAGCTGCGACTCCGGGCGACGTGCAGTGGGCGATATCGGACGGTGTGCGCAAGGGGACTGACGATGCAGGAAGTGTCACGTGTCTGGAACGATCTGAAGCGAAAAGAAGACCAGTTGACGTGGAGCGGTGGCTATCCTGGTCACGGCGAACAGTACGACAGTATGGGGCGGACCGCCGGCACCTCGGCTCACCTGGGCGGCGCGTGGGGCTATGACCAGCTCGGCCGAGTAAGCCGTGTGCGCAAGGCGCTGCACGACTCCGGGCCGCTGGCGCAGCGCATGATCGTCGAGCGCCTCGCTGGTATCGACTTGTCGATGATCGCGTCCATCCTCGTATCGGCGTGCCAGGACCTGGCACTGATCTACGGTGGCTCGACCGTTATCGGTGGATTCATCGGCGGTATCGGCGGCGCCTTCTTCGGCGGTATCGGCGCAGTACCGGGCGCCGCAGCCGGCGCTGCGGCGGGCAGCTACGTCGGCGGCCTTGTTTTGAGCGTGCTGGGCCTGAAGTCGCTGGTGGAAGGCATCGCAGAGGCGATACCAGCCGCGCTGCGGCACTACCAGAAGGGAATCGCGGAGGCATGGGGCCCCGAGCGGCAGGACGACCGCTTGCGTCTGGGCCTGGGTGTGCGCGGCGACACGGCCGCGGCAGCGTTCGACCTCGCCAACGGCCACGTGATCGTGATGATGGCGATCCTGTCCGTCATGACGGCGTATATGTCGCGAGGGAAGGCTGACCGGGCGGTCCTGCTGAGCGAAATCGAGCGTAGCCCCCGGCTTGGTCCGCGCGTCGCGGCCTGGGTCGAGCAGAACGAAGAACGGCTGCGCCGCCAACCGGCGCTGCAGGCGACCCATGGAGGCGCTGGCGGTCATCACGGGACGGCGCAGGAGCCGCCGCCATCGCGGCCGCGTGACGGACGACGCGAGAGCGAGGGCTCCCGCCCGCTCCTGATGCCGACGGCGAGGGTTCCGTGTTTCAAGACCAACGGCTTGCCGTCGACACGCTTTCCTGAATTCGACCGCCAGCTGGCCGGGCAGGAGACCGGGCTCAACGCCATGTCGGTGGCCGATTACCTCGATGGTCGCGACGCGTTCGAAACCCGCACGGTGGTGCGCAATCCGAATATGGCGCGCACGGCCCGTGCAACCCATAAAGGCAAGTTGGAACGCAAGTTCTTCAACACACTGCGCAATCAGGGATTGTCTGGCCTCGAAGCGACGGCGAAGGCCGCCGAGATGGCGACCGACCAGATGAAAGTCCTCGCCGCACTGCATAATCCGGATATGGTCGCCGGCGGGAGGGACGTGATCGCCGGGTTTGGCGACCGCTCGATCAATTCGCGTATCGGAGCACAATGGAAGGCGTGGACTAAAGAGAACGGCATGAGAACCACTCGACTGGCCGAGCTGGACAAAGCCGCCGAACGCGTACCCGAATCGCTGCGCACTACGATGAAAATGAACGCAAAACTTGAACGCTGCAAATGAGGATGCCCAATATGGATGAGGATTTCGCTCTTTTTCTGACGCATTTTGGACCGCCGATTGACAGGCGCTACGTGCCGCCCTCGACGATCGATCGTTACCGCGGAAAACTCCCTGACCAGTTGCTGGCGTACTGGGAAGAGTACGGCTGGTGCGGCTATGCGGATGGGTTATTCTGGACCGTGAATCCCCAGGAGTACGAGCCGGCGCTGGAGGCATGGATCGGCGAGACCCCGTTCATGGAGCAGGACGCCTACCACGTCATAGCACGCAGCGCTTTCGGCACCCTATACCTCTGGGGCGAAGAGACCGGCGACACACTCAACGTGATGGCGCCGGCCTCGACCTGTTTCACCTCGCCTCCCGACGACGACATCGACCGTGATTTCCAAATGCGTTTGTTCTTTGGGGGGATGTCGCGCGGGGCCAATGATGTCGAGGGCCTGTTCGCGCAGGCGTTGCAACAGTTGGGGCGCCTCGCGTACGACGAAATGTACGGCTTCGTTCCGGCGCTCGCGCTCGGTGGCGCTCTAACGCTTTCCAACCTGCGCAAGGTCAAAGCGGTCGAGCACCTCGTTATCCTTGCACAACTTGCACCGCTTCACGTAACTGAAATCTGACCGGGCGGGCGCCGTCCGGCCGCGTGACCGGCCTCAGTGTAGGCTCGCGCTGGCGCAGCCGCTTCCCGTCAAAGGACGCTTGACATGGACGAAGATTTCGCCTGCTTCTTGGCAGATTTTGGACCGGCGATCGATAAGCGCTACGTACCGCCATCGACGATCGCGCGCTATCGCGGCAAACTGCCGGACCAGTTGTTAGCGTACTGGGACGAGTACGGCTGGTGCGGCTATGCGGATGGGTTGTTCTGGACCGTCAATCCTCAGGAATACGAACCTGCGCTCGAAGCGTGGATCGGCGATACGCCATTCATGGAACAGGACGCCTACCACGTCATCGCACGCAGCGCTTTCGGTAAGCTTTACCTCTGGGGCGAAGAGACCGGGGACACACTCAGCATATTCGCGCCAGCCTCGACCTGTTTCGCATCGTCTCCCGACAACGACATCGACCGCGATTTCGAAATGCGTTTGTTCTTTGGGGGAATGTCGCGCAAGGGCATTGACGTCGAGGGCCTGTTCGCGCCGGCCCTGCAGCAATTAGGGCGCCCCGCGCACGACGAAATGTACGGCTTCGTTCCGGCGCTCGCGCTGGGCGGCGCTCTAACGCTCTCCAACCTGCGCAAGGTCAAGACGGTCGAGCACCTCGTCCTCCTTGCACAGCTTGCGCCGCTTGACGTAACCGTAATGTGATCGGGCGGGCGCCGTCTAGCCGCGTGACCGGCCTCAGTCCAGGCCGTGATGGCGCAGCCGCTTCCTGCCAAAGGACCCTTGATATGGATGAAGATTTCGCCTGCTTCTTGGCAGAGTTTGGACCGGCAATCGATAAGCGCTACGTGCCGCCATCGACGATCGCGCGCTATCGAGGCAAACTGCCGGACCAGTTGTTAGCGTACTGGGACGAGTACGGCTGGTGCGGCTATGCGGATGGGTTGTTCTGGACCGCCGATCCTCAGGAATACGAACCTGCGCTCGGTGCGTGGATCGGCGATACGCCGTTCATGGAACAGGACGTGTATCACGTCATCGCCCGAAGTGCGTTCGGCACGCTTTACCTCTGGGGCGAGCAAACCGGTGACACGCTGCGTATCTTTGCGCCTGCGTCATGCGGTTTCTCATCGGCGGCTGACAACGACGTCGATCGGGATTTCCAAATGCGCGTCTTCTTTGGTTCGCTGTGGCGCGACACTAACGACGTCGAAGGACTATTCGCGCCGGCGCTCAAGCAGTTGGGCCGTCTGGCACACGACGAAATGTACGGCTTCGTTCCCGCATTGGCGCTCGGAGGCGCGCCCACGCTAGCCAACCTGAAAAAGGTCAAGGCGGTCGAGCACCTCGTTATCCTAGCGCAGATCGAGCCCCTTTACGTGACCGAAACCGGAATCTGATCGGGCGGGCGCCATCCGGCCGTGTGATCGGCCTTTGGTCCAGTCCCCGCTTTTAAATGAAAGACGAAGTCGACAACATGAAGAAACGCTTCTCGTGCTTGGCCGTGGCCGGCGCCTTCTTAAACATGCCGTCCGCCTTCGCGGCAAACGAACCGTCGAAGATAGAAAGCGTCGCGCTGAACGCTGTCCGCAAACCGCCGACACGCTACGAAGGGACTCTGTCCAACAAGCGCATCCTGATGGTTCTGTCACAGCAGGGGGCGACTGTCGAGGGCGCCTACGCCTACGTGAAACAAGGCGCCAACGAAGCACCACGCTGGATTGATTTGAACGGCACCGCGACAGCCATTGGCAGCGTGACGCTGGTCGAAAAATTCAAGGATAAAATGACGGGCCAGTTCGACGGCAAAATCGCCGGCAACGTCTTTTCGGGGATGTGGCGTTCGCCGGAAGGCAAGAGCCTGGAATTCACGGCGACCGCCGTCGGGGTGCCAGGCAATCTCAAGATCTTCGCCCGTGTCGCGCGTACGAACGGCGACATGAAGTTGAAGGGAATCGACATCTATCGCGACCAGAAGCTGACGCAATCGCTCCCGGCCGACGCCAACATCTTCACATCGCTCCCGAATCTCCGGTACGACAACCGCGACATGAATTTCGACGGTTATCCCGATCTCGCGGTACCAGTCGAGAATGGAGAACAACTCTACTGGCTGTACGACCCGGCACAACTCCGCTACGTGGACGCGCCGGCGTCGCTGCGCGACATTAACGTCACGCACACACGGTACAGCACCAATGAAATCATCGAGGAGTGGAGCGGCGGGTCAAAGTCTAAAGGTATGAATGTTTACAAATACGCGGGCGGCAAATATTGCCCGATCGAGGAAACCACAGTGTCCGGCGAACCCGAGACAGCGAAGACCAGCACGAAAAAATATCCAGTGTCGCAATGCAAGGCCAAGGAAGACTGACGGCGCGCGAGGTAGTGATGCGCTTCAGTCGGCGTCGTAACGCAGACCGTCCCGCTGCTGCTCGCATTTGCCTAGAAACGACAGTGAACCAAGATCCGCGACAAAGGTCAAAGTGATCAGCGGGATTCCGCGTTAGAAACCCGCACCCATACCCTAAACGGCTGTGTATCCACACGTGTATCCATGCCACAGATGAGCTTGCCAAGAAAACCCAGCTGCCGCGCGTCCGCCAGCCGACTCATCGATTCCGGCCGGAACCTACTCATCCGTAGTAACCCGCAAAGTCCAAGAACCCGCGTTTCTCCCTCCGGGAACGCGGTTTTTTTGCGCGCCGAAGTTTGAATCAGCAGTCCGCTCCTGATTGCGCGGCGCCCGCCGGATTCACTGCGTTCAGAGAAAACGCAAGCGGATCGGGTATACGCCAGTGATGGATTCCACGCAGCCTTCAGCGACCAGAATCGGCGCCAGCACGGACGCCAGCCTGCGCGACTTGGCCGGGTAGTGTTGATCGATCCAGTAGCCAAGCGTGTCGGGCTCGACATCGCCGGTCATGTTGGCACCGAGACCAGCTTCCGCGCCCGCTGGAAAATCGTTCAGAAAATCCTGCAGGAAGTCGCTGTCGATGGTGAATGGCGTCTCGCTCCAGTCACCCGAAAACCCGATGTGGACGTTGCCCGCGTAGCTGATGTTGGGTGTCTTGCCGTTCAGCGTGCTGATCAGCGTACGCGGCAAACCCGCATGATCGCGCCTGAGCCGTGCTGCGCCCGCCCGCTGGATGTGCTTGCGTTGCCGCTCGTCGATGCCCGCACCCGGCGCGTTCTGCTTCAGGCAGCTGACGTCGTAGCCGATCATGAACAGGCTCGCTTCGAACGCATGCATGCGGTCTTCGGCCGCCTCTCCCGCGAACAGCCCGGGCGCCTTCTCCGACACCGCAGCCATCAGCCAGCCAAGCCGGATCTTTGCGCCGCACCAGTCGGCGGCCGTCGCGGCGGCAGCGGCGGGCGCGTACGACAGCACGCCGGGGCTCTGCGCATCCGCGAACAGGCTGTGCACGGAGCGGTCGGACGGTATCGCCGGAAAGGCCAGTTCGGACGGCAGCGGTGCGCCTGCCTTGCCCTGCGAGCGGCGCCACAACTCGACGAGCGCAGCGATCGCCGCCGCGACCCGCGAATCGTAAATCGGCAATCCATCGTGCGATGCGAGCGCGTGGACCTTGGTCAGCATCGAATTCATCTTCGTAGCCTGCGGCCGACTGGCGTCAACGACGGCGACGTCGAGCGCGAATGCGCGGCTCGACGTGCCCAGGTATTCCGCCAGCTTTCCCTCCGCATGCAACGCTTTCAGAAACGGCATGGCGCCTTTTGCATCGTTACGGTTGCCACCCCAAGCGAGAACCCGGCGGCAGGCGTCCAGCACCTCGTCCTCGTTGCGGCCGGCGATGGCCCGCTTCAACGCATCGCCCAGCTCGTGCAGGTAATCCCGCGTTTCCTGCCAGTTGCCTGTTTCGCTGCCCTTCGTACGCCAGCGGTAATGCCGCAGCAAGTCCAGTCCAGATGCGTCCGTACGGATGCCGCCGGGGACGAAGCGCGACGATTTGATGTCGAGCCGGATCGACAGGCTACGGTAGTGTTCAGCCAGCCAGTCCGTGAATGCGGCGACGTCCGACGACGCGATAAATGCGTTTCTGTTCATGCGAAAATCTTTCTTTAAAGAAACTACAATCCGAATTATAGCAATGCGGGTCGAGCGCGCGTATCGGTCAAAAATAACGCCAGCGCTCGTCATCGAACCTGGCGCCCGGGGGCACGAGGCCGGCGTCGATCAATGTGCGGAAGAGCAAAGTCCTGAGTTCATCCGCACTGGCCGCGGTGTATTCGCCGTTGTGATGCGATTGCGCGGGAATGAAGCGCGCCGACCGCTTCGCCGGATCTTCTTCCGCGATGTCGACGGTTACGTGGATGATCAGCCCCGGCGTCCCGTCCGCCGGCCGGATCCCGCGCGTGCCGATTGTCGCGAACGTATGGTCGCGGCTGACGTACACGGCCAGGCCACCCGGCAGCTCCCTGACCGGTTCATGCTCCTCGTGCAGGGTCCTGACGCTGTAGAAGAAACCCATGGATGCGGGCCCGGGCGTCGAACGCGGATGCAGCAAGGCGCCCACCGACGGACACCGCTGGACGAAACACCCGCCGAGTGCGGCATACACCTGGTTCAGAGCCGTCTGCACCTGCCGGATGGTTCGGTCGTTCAGCGTGCGCACGTACGCCGGCGCCAGCTCGAACTGCTGCTGTTCGATGGAGGCCTCGTCCCCACCCCACCGGGCCGGATGTGGATCGATCGGCAGAACGGTGCGCGCCAGCGTGCGTCCGTCCGGCGCGACGCATCCCGACCGGTAGTGCGCCTGCACGCCGCGGTACCACCGGCTCTCCGGCGCGAAATGGCGGTCCACGATTTGTACCAGCGTTGGATTGCCGGGGATCACGAGCCGGTCGCGCACGACGTCCGCGAGTAGCGCCACCGTCGTGTGCACATGTCCGTCGACGCGGGCGAAGCACGCATTCGCATCCGCGATCCTGTCCGCGTCGACCGTGTCGTCGGCGTGGATAAACCCGCGCGCGAGATGTCCGGCCAGCCGGTTGACTTCACGGCAAAGCCCGTCGACTTCGACGTACACGCGGTAATACACTGGCCAGTGCCGGACGATTACGTGCGGACCGGCAAACATGCCGAACACGAGATTGCCCAGCTCCGTCAGTTCGCGCAGCAGGCATGGCGCGCTCGTCGCCTGCGTGATCGTCGTCTGCTTCAATGCGTTCTCCTTTCGATATCCGGTTCCCGCGGCTTGTTGCCCTGCACCGGTACCGATATAGTGCGACGGATTAGCGACAAAATACGCCGGAAACCATGCCCAGAGATTCCACCGAACGACAGCTGGCCCGCAGGCTGGCGATCATCGACCTGTTGCCCCTTCTGCCCGAGCACGGTACCGGACAGGGCGCGACAGTCGACCAGCTCATTACCAGGCTGGGCGACGCCTTCGCGGTGGATCGGCGCACGTTCGAACGTGACCTGCGGGACCTCGCCGACCCGCAGGGTCCGTGGCGGCGACAGTTCGGCCTCGAGGTGGAGTCCCGTCCCAGCGCGGACGACGGAAGGGTCAACGAATGGTTCACCACCGCGCATAGCAAGATCCCCCTGTTCAAATCCGTGACGGCCGTCGACGCGTTGGTGGCCAGCTTCGCCCGCCAGGAACTGGGGCCGTTCCTGCCGCGCGACGCGCGCCGGGCGCTGGACGAGCAGGTCGCGACGATCGAACGGAAACAGCGGCATCTGCACCAGACCGACGCGCATCGGCAGGCCATCGCCTACCAGGACAAGATCCGCCGCCTGCCGGACGGCCGGCCGATGGGACCTGGCAAGGTAGCTCCAGCGCATCTGCAGACCGTCAACGACGCCTTGATGAAGAACCTGATGCTGCGTCTCGTCTACCGCGCGGCCAGGTCCGAGGTGAACAGGACGCATCGCGTGTATCCCGTCGGCCTCGTGATCCATGATCGCACGCTGCGCCTGCTGGCTGTCGACGAGGCCGATGTCACCAAGGATCCAGCGGCGATGACGGTCAAGAGTTTCCACCTTCACCGCATGCGGGAAGCGACCCTGGACGATCCGGTCGCGCGCAACATCAGGGTACCCACGCTGGACGAGGCGCTCGCGCGCGGCACGCTGGAGATGTGGTCGAAGGGCCGTATCACCCTGCACCTGCGCTTCGCTGGCGGCGAGAACGCGGACGTCTTCGCGCGTACACTGGAAGAGATGCCGTTGTCCGACGACCAAACCATCTTCCTCAACACGGCCGGACAACGGGAATTGATGGCCACCGTGACCAATACGTCGACGCTGCGCCGCATGTTGCAAAGCATGGCCCGCGAAGCCAAGGTGCTGGCGCCGGACGATCTCAAACAGGAGATATGCGCCTTCCTGGCCGAGGCGCTCGCCTTGCAACAGGGCGACTGACGGAACGGCCAGGCAGGCTTGACCGGCATGTCGGTCGCCTGCCCGATCCCGGCCGCATGGACGGTCAGCGCGACTTCACGCCCCAGTCGTCGTACTTGTGCACGATCGCGCGCGAGGTCCCGTCGTGTTCCATGGCTTCCAGGGAACCGTTCATGCGCGCGACGAGCGCATCCGGCACGGCGCGGTTGCAGGCCAGGTAGACGCGGATGCGGTTGAACACGAGGACGGGGACCACCTTGCCCGTGTAGCCCAGGCGGTCGAGCGTGAGGCTGCCGCGACGGATGCTGGCGGCCCACAGGTCGATGCGGTCCATCATGAGCTTGCGGGGATTGATCAGGTCGTTCGGCGCGGGGTCGACGTTGAAGCCGCGCGCGCGCAGGAACTGGTCGCGCGCGTCGCCGTTGTAGGTGCCCACGCGGTAGGCGCGCGCGTCGTCCAGGGTGCGCACGTCGAAGCGGCGGCCGGCGCGGCCCATCAGGACCCATTCGGCCTCGCCGATCGGTCCGATCCATTTGAAATGCGGTTCGCGCTCGGGCGTGCGCGTGGTCGAATAGACGCAGGCGTCCTTGTGTTCCAGCGCGGCCGTGTAGGCGCGCTTCCAGGGCAGCAGGTCGATCGAATAGGCGATGCCGGAGCGGACCATGATCTCGCGCACCATGTCGGTACCGATCCCCGTCACGCGGTCGCCTTCGCGCATGCTGTACGGTGCCGAGGTCTCGGTGGTCAGGTACAGCCGCGGCGCCGGCTCCGCCCACGCCCACGCGCAGGCTACCGCCAGCAATGCGGCAAGAACTGTCGTTTTCATACGTTCGCACCCAGTGCGGGCGTCCCCGGCGGACAACCCGTTTAACTAGCATAGCAGCAACATCGAGAACGCGGCAACGCGTAACAAGCCGGCAATATTGACTGCTCACCGGTAGCGTATTTGCGACATTTTGCCGGCTCGTTCGGCATTTAATTCTTACAAGCAAGACTTTCAGTGGTGAAAGTGCCATACTTTGGTCATTCTCACCAAAAATCACACGCCATGCTGTCCGTGTTCACGCTTCCTTCCGATCCGTCGCTGCTCAGCTACGGGCTGTACACGCCGAAGCTCGTCGCGTTGTCCATCCTCGTCGCCATCTTCGCATCCTGGATGGGCCTGCAGATCGCCGGCCAGGCCGCCGCCAATCGCGCCCAGCGCTGGATCATCCTCGCCACCGGCAGCCTCGCGCTCGGCGCCGGCGTGTGGGCCATGCACTTCATCGGCATGCTCGCGTTCGACCTGTGCACGGAGGTCGACTACGACCCGTCCGCCACCATCCTCTCCAGCCTGCCGAGCATCGGCGCCTCGTTCGTGGCGCTGACCCTGATCGCGCGCGAGCGCCTGGGCGGCTGGGGCCTGCTGGCCGGCGGCGTGATCGTCGGCGCGGGCATCGGCGTGATGCACTACGCGGGCATGACCGGCATGCAGATGGGCCTGGAATTGCGCTACGACCCGCTCATGTTCGGCCTGTCGATCGTCGTCGCCGTCGTGCTGGCGACGCTGGCCCTGTGGGTGCGCTTCGGCCTGTCCAGCCTGTCGCACCGGCTGAGCGAACAACGCCGCCTGCTCCTGGCCGCCATCGTGATGGGCTGTGCCATCGCCGGCATGCATTACACGGGCATGGCCGCGGCGCGCTTCGTCGGCCACACGGTAACGCCGGCGACCCACACGACCAGCACCTTCCTCGCACTGGCGATCACGCTGATCACCGTCGCGTTCACCGTCTTCGTGCTGGCCGCCAACGGCCTGCTGCGCTACCGCCAGCTGTTCCGCGAACTGTCGCGCAGCGAGGCGTGGATGCGGGCACTGCTCACCACCACCGTCGACGGCGTGATCACGGTCGACCGCCAGGGCACCATCCGCGAATTCAATGCCTCGGCCGAACGCATCTTCGGCTGGCGCCGCGACGAGATCGTCGGCCACAACATCCGCCTCGTGATCGGCAACGAAACCGCGTCCGAGGAAGTCGGCCTGCTGCACTCGCTGCGCACGGGCCAGATCAGCCCCGGCGCGCGCGGCGCCGACGTGACGGGCCGCTGCAAGGACGGCAGCATCGTGCCGATCCGGCGCGCCCTCGGCCATGCGCGCCTGGACGGGCAGGACCTGTTCGTCTGCTTCATCACCGACATCACCGACCGGCGCAAGATGGAGCAGGCGCTGCGCGCCAGCGAGCAGCAGTTCCGTTCGCTGATCGGCAACATTCCCGGCATCTCGTATCGCAGCAGCCTGATCGAAGGCGAGGCGCCGATGCTGTTCATCAGCGACGCCGTCGAGCGCATCACCGGCTATCCGGGCCGCGACTTCCTGGGCGCGGCGCCGCGCCGCACGTTCGCGCCGCTGATCCACGCGGCCGACCGCGTGCGCGTGTCGGAAACGATCGCCACCGCGCTGCGCGAGGACCGGCCGTACCTCGTCGAATACCGTTTATTGCATGCGGACGGCAGCACTCGCTGGATGTGGGAAAACGGCACCGGCGTGCGCAACGAGGCGGGCGAGCTGTGCTGGCTGGACGGCGTCATCCTCGACATCACGGAGCGGCGCGAGATAGAAGACGCGCTGCGGGTGGCGAAGGAAAACGCCGAACAGGCGGCCGCGGCGCGCGCGAGCTTCGTCGCCAACATGAGTCACGAGATCCGCACGCCGATGAATGCCATCCTCGGCTTCACCGACGTGCTGCTGGACG
This sequence comes from Massilia sp. CT11-108, assembly GCF_047302915.1. Taxonomy (NCBI): domain Bacteria; kingdom Pseudomonadati; phylum Pseudomonadota; class Betaproteobacteria; order Burkholderiales; family Oxalobacteraceae; genus Massilia; species Massilia sp. CT11-108. Next base: position 17,889 of record NZ_JBKYMO010000062.1, read on the forward strand.
GCGAACTGAACGCCGACCAGCGCCGCCACCTGGACACGATCCGCAGCTCGGGCCGCGCCCTGCTGCGCCTCCTCAACGAGATCCTCGACACCGCCAAGCTGGAAAAAGGCGCGGTGGAGCTGGAACAGAACGACTACAACCTGCTGTCGCTGATCGACGAGCTGTCGTCGACGCTGGCGGCCAACGCGCGCGCCAAGGGCCTGCACGTCGACATCCATTACGATCCGGCGCTGCCGACCTGCCTGCGCGGCGACGAGCTGCGCGTGCGCCAGGTGCTCACCAACCTGCTCGACAACGCGATCAAGTTCACGGAACAGGGCAGCGTCACCCTGCGCGCCGACCTGAAGGACGAACACCTGCATTTCACGATCAGCGACACCGGCATCGGCATCGCGCCGGAGCGCCTGGCCGCCATCTTCGAACCGTTCACCCAGGCCGACGCGTCGATGACGCGCCGCTTCGGCGGCACGGGCCTCGGCACCACGATCTGCAAGCAGCTCGTCGAGCTGATGGGCGGCCGCATCTGGGCCGAGAGCGAACCAGGCCGCGGCACGACGTTCCACGTCGTGCTGCCGCTCGTACTGGCGCGCTTCGCTCCGCAGCAGCAGTTGCAGCAGTTCCTGGTTCTGCGGCAC
>NZ_JBKYMO010000063.1:0-18406 GCF_047302915.1 Massilia sp. CT11-108
CGACTACATCAACGCCCAGTTCGGCGCCTGGCGCAACGGCACCCGCCGCGCCCACGCGCCCGACTGCATGGCGACGATCGCCGGGCGCCTGTCGCTGGCGGACGTGGCCGCGATCTCGGGGTGGCTCGCGAGCGAACCGGTGCCGGACGATGCCACGCCCGCACCCGACGTGCCTCACCCGATGCCGCTGGCGTGCGGGAGCGAACCGGAGCGGCGGCCATGAAGCGCAGCGTCATCCTGATCCTCATCGTGGCGGCGCTGGCCGCCCTGTTCGTCGCGTGGCCGCGCGCCGAATTCATCCCGTCGCGCTCGCAGGCAGCGTGGGCGGCGACACAAGCCAATATCGCCCGCGGCGCCTATCTCGCCCGCGCGGGCGACTGCATGGCGTGCCACACCGCGCGCGGCGGCACGCCGTATGCGGGCGGACGCGCGCTGGCCACGCCGTTCGGCACCGTCTACGCCCCGAACATCACGCCGGACGCGCAGACGGGCATCGGCGCCTGGACCGCGGACGATTTCTGGAATGCCCTGCACAACGGCATCGGAAAAGGCGGCCGCTTGCTGTATCCGGCCTTCCCGTACCCGAACACGACGAAGGTGACGCGCGACGACGCCGACGCCCTGTACGCGTACTTGCGCAGCCTCGCGCCCGTCAACCAGCCGAATCGTCCACATGCATTGCGCTTCCCGTACGACCGGCAGATCGTGCTGGCCGGCTGGCGCCTGCTGTATTTCAAGCCGGGCGTGTACGCGCCGCAGCCAGCGAAAGGCGCCGAGTGGAACCGGGGCGCCTACCTCGTCGAGGGCCTGGGCCATTGCGGCGCCTGCCACAGCCCGCGCAACGGCCTCGGTGCGACGGGCGCCCGGCTGTCCGGCGGCCACATTCCGATCGTCGGCTGGTACGCGCCTGCGCTGGACGCCGACAACGAGGCAGGCCTCGGCAACTGGGACCAGGCGCACATCGTCCAGCTGCTGCGCACGGGCGTCGCGCCGCGCGGCGCCGTGTTCGGGCCGATGGCGGAAGTCGTGGGACAAAGCCTGCAATACCTGACGGACGCGGATGCGGGGGCAATGGCGACGTACCTGAAATCGCTGCCGGCCGATCCGGCGCCGCGGCGGCCAATCACGCCGCCGCCCGAGGAGATCATGAAGGCGGGCAGGAAGCTGTACGAAAACCACTGCGCCGACTGCCACGGCAGCGACGGCCGCGGCACGAGCGTCGCCGGCCATCCCGCGTATCCGCCGCTGGCCGGCAATGGCGCGTTGACGATGATCGATCCGGTGAACGCCATCCGCATCGTGCTGAACGGCGGCTTCCCGCCCACGACCGCGGGGAATCCGCGGCCGTTCGGCATGCCGCCGTACAGTCCCCTGCTGGACGACGCGGAGGTGGCGGCCGTCGTGACCTATGTGAGGAATAGCTGGGGCAATGCGGCACCTGCCGTCACGCCGCCGGAAGTCAACCGGTGGCGGGCGGTGCCGCTCGACTGATCACAAGGAGGACAACATGCCACTTTATCGCGTCTGGTACCGCAACAACGAGGAACCGCTGGAATTCACCACGCCCGGCCGCATCAGCGAAGCGGAGATGCTCGACCAGGTCCTCGCGCACGAAGGCATCGAACCCACGGGCCCGACGACCGTGCAGGCGCTCATCGCCAGCCACGGCCTGGCGCCCGTGCGCTACACGGAAGACGAAAGCGAGATGAACGTCATCGGCTAGCCGTGGACACGTGGCCGACCGCATAGACCAGCGTCGCGGCGTCGGCCACCGGCTCGCTGTCCCACAGGCGGAAGCGCACCAGGGTCCACGTTCCCGGCTCGTAGCCGACGACCACCGCGAGCGCGCGGCCGCCGTCGGCCGTCTCTTCCCTGCGCAACGCTTCCAGGTCGGCGCCGGGCGGAATCGTCCGCCGCTCGACGGACGCGAAGCGCGCGTGCTCGAAGCCCGGCGCACATCGTGCCTGCCACACGAGCCACGTCGCCACCGGCGGCCGGCCGAACGCCTGCGCCACGCCGGCGAATCCGGGGCCGTTCAGGAACGCGTGCATCCCGTCGACCGTGTTCCAGACGTAGAACGGCGCGTACGCATTGTCCTGCGCCGGCCCCGTCTTGCGCGCGCTGAGATAGGCCTTGAACAGGAGCCCGGGAAAACCGTCCATCAGGTGGCCCTTGTCCGCGATGCGCCGGTCGATGATCGCCATGTCGTAGTCGGCCGGCAGCGCAAAGCGGTACTGCATGGCGATCATGGTTTCTGCTCCGCCAGCGGCGCCGCGATGCCGTTGCTGAACGACCAGTCGGCGTAGTCCGTCGTCTGGACGATGACCATCAGGTCCTCCGGCTGCAGCCCGGGAGATTCGGCCAGCAGGTCGGCAAGGCGCTTGTAAAACGCCTGCTTGGTCTCCGCGTCGCGCGGCTTGCCGCCGGTAACGCAGACGAGGATGAAATCGTCGCTGCGCGGGCCGCCGAGGTAATCGCGGTCGAAAACCAGTTCCTCGGGGTCGTGCTGGTGGATGGCCTGGAAGCGGTCCGCGACGGGGATGCGGAAGGCGTCGACCAGGGCCCGGTGCACGGCGTCGGACACGGCACGCAGGTACTCGCGCGGCTTGCCGCGGCGCAGGGAGATGCGGACGAATGGCATGGCGGTCTCCTCACTTCGGATCGCCGAGCAGGCGCGCGGCGGTGGCGGCCGCGGGCCAGCCGGCGTAGAAGGCCAGGTGCGTCACGACTTCTTCCAGCTCCTGCCGGGTGACGCCGTTGTCGAGCGCGGTCTGCAGGTGGAACGGCAGCTGGCCGTCGCGGCACAGCGCGACCAGGCAGGCGACCGTCACGAGACTGCGGTCCCGTTTGCTCAGTGCGTCCCGCTCCCACACTTCGCCGAACAGCACGCGGTCCGAAAGATCGGCCAGCGGCGGCACATTGCCGAGGGCACGCTGGCCCTGGCCTTTCAACGTGGTCGTCATCGTCTTGGCTCCTTGAATGGTTGACACGGCCATCGTAACGCCGTCAAACTATTCTGAAAATCGAATATATTTGAATCAACCATTCAATGAAACGGGACAATCATGCGGCGAACGAATTTCGACATGGACGCGCTGCGCAGCTTTTGCGAAGGCGTCGACCTCGGCAGTTTCGCGAAGGCGGCCGACAGGCTCGGACGGTCGACGTCGGCCATCAGCATGCAGATGAAGAAGCTGGAAGGACAGGCCGGCACGGACCTGCTGCGCAAATCCGGGCGCGGCCTGGAGCTGACCCCGGCCGGCGAAACGCTGCTCGGTTACGCGCGCCGCATCCTCGACCTGAACGACGAGGCACGCACGGCACTGGCCGGCCTGGAGCTCGCAGGCACCGTCAGGCTGGGCCTGCAGGAAGATTTCGGAGAACGCCTGCTGCCCAACGTGCTCGGCCGCTTCATGCGCAGCCATCCGGACTTGCAGATCGAAGCCGTCATCGCCCGCAACAGCGAACTCGTCGCGCAACTGCAGGCCGGGAAGATCGATCTCGCCCTCGCGTGGCACACGGGCCTCGACTTGCCGTACGCGGACTTGCTGGGCGAGTATCCGATGCGCTGGGTGGGCGCCGCCGCGCACGAGCCCGTCGTCGAACCGGTGCGGCTCGTCGTGCTGCAGGCGCCCTGCCTCATGCGCAAGGCGGCGACGGACGCGCTCGACCGGGCCGGCATCCCCTGGCGCGTCGTCTACACGAGCCCCAGCCTGGCGGGGATCTGGGCCGCTGTCGCAGCCGGACTCGGCGTGACGGTGCGGACCAGCCTGGGGTTGCCCGGAGACGTACGCGTGCTCGATGGCTTGCCGGCGCTGCCCGGCATCCGGCTCGCGCTGTACAGCGGCGCGGCGACGCCGTCGCCAGCCTGCGCGCGCATGGGCGCGCTCATCAAGGAACACATCGTGAACGCGCCGTATTAATTGCGATCTGTTGTTTCTCGTCCATAACTGATGTTATCTGATTGACACCGTGCTAGCATGCCAAAGCCGAGCTTAACCGCCGGTCGATTCACATTTCTACCAAAAAGTTAAATTCCAAAACTAAATCGTTAAATCAATATCCTGAAGAGGTCAGTGATGAATCGAGCCGTAGAACCCGATACAACTTACCCGAGCGCCACGCTGCCGATCAGTACAGATGGGAAACTCTCCCTGGACCCGAAGAAAGCCCGGGAATTCGGGGAGGAACTGTCCGGCGTATATTGCTTCGCCGAACCCTTTCCGCACATCGTCATCGACGATTTTCTCCCGCGAGCCCTGATCGAAGAGATCTACGAGAAGTTCCCCAGAGAGAAGCTCGCAGACGATAAATATTACGAGAACAACTACGCGGGTCTGCACAAGCGTCAGGTATTGCCGGAAAGCTGTGAAGAACGCTTGCGCAACGTTTTTCATTTCTTTAATTCCGCGCCTGTCCTGCAGTTCCTGGAAGGCCTGACGACGATCGAGTCGCTGGTCGGCGATCCTTATTACTATGGCGGCGGATTCCACGAGATCTTCCGCAGTGGGAAACTCGGCATTCATGCGGATTTCCGGGTGCACTCGCAATTGCACCTGAATCGGCGCATCAACATGCTCATTTACCTGAACAAGGACTGGGACCCCGCATACGGCGGCAACCTGGAGCTCTGGGACAGGCAGATGACGGCGAACGTCGAAACCGTCGCGCCGCTGTTCAATCGTTGCGTAATTTTCAATACCGACGCGGATTCATACCACGGCCACCCGGACCCGCTGAATACGCCGGCCGGCATCACGCGCAAATCGATCGCCCTGTACTACTACACGGCGTCGAAAAAGGTCTATGAAGACACGCCGGCACACTCGACCATGTACGTCGCCCGTCCGAACGACGCCGGTTCGGACAAGCGGCAGGCCATCCGGCTGAGAATCGAAAACTACAAGAAGGACTGGCTGCCCCCGGTCGCGCTCAGGGCGCTCGCCAGGATCAAGCGCAAGAAGAAAGCCTGAGCCAGCGGCTGCTACGGCAGCCGCCACGACCGAAGTGTCGAGAGAACAGTCAACAGCTCGGCCGGTTCGACGGGTTTGGCGACGTGCATTTGAAAACCGCTCGTCAGCGCCCGCATGCGATCCTGGACGCGCGCGTAGGCGGTCAACGCCACGGCCGGTACGCCGGGCAGGTTGCGCTCCTTCTCGCGCCGCCTTACCTCCGCGATGAACGCATGGCCATCCATGCCGGGCATGCCGATATCGCTCACGATCAGGTCCGGGCGCATGCCCTCCCAGAGAATCAATGCCTCTTCCGCGTTCGATGCGGTCTCGACCACGGCATGCGCGCTCGACAGGACGGATGCGAGCATGTTGCGCGCATCGTGATCGTCCTCGACGAGGAGCACGACCACGCCCGATAGCCCGAACTCATCCGTATTCAATGGCACCCGGTCGGATTGGACCGAGAGCTCTTGTTCGGTGGCCGCCGAGCGCGTGGCCAGGGGTGCGATGGGCAGGCTCACGGTGAACGACGCCCCCTTGCCGAGGCCATCGCTATGGGCGCTTACCTGTCCCCCGTGCAGTTCGACCAGTTTCTTGACGATGGCCAGTCCGAGGCCCAGGCCGCCATGCTTGCGGCTCGACGACGAGTCCACCTGCGTGAAGCTGTCGAATACGCGCGGCAGGTATTCCGCCGGGATGCCTGCGCCGTTATCCGTCACGACGATGTGTACACTGGACTCGTGACGTTGCAGGGCGAGGTGCACGCGACCGTGCTTGGGCGTGAACTTGATCGCGTTGGAGACCAGGTTCCAGACGATCTGCTGCAGCCGCTCGGGATCGCCCGAGATCGGACCGGCCAGCGGATCGATCACCAACTGCAATGCCACCGACTTGGCCATCGCCGCCGGGCGCAGCGCTTCGATCGCCGCCTCCACGGAGGCCTGCGGCGAAAACAGCCGGACATTCAGGCGCAGCTTGCCGCTCACGATACGCGAGATGTCCAGCAAGTCCTCGACAATCTGGGCTTGCGCACGGGCATTACGTTCGATCGTCTCGATCGCACGCTGGGTCATCGCACTGTCGAGGCGGCCCGACGTCAGCATTTGCGACCACCCGAGAATGGAGGTGAGCGGCGTGCGCAATTCGTGCGATACCGTCGCGAGAAACTGGTCCTTTGCTTCATTGGCGCGCGAGGCCGCTTCGTAGAGGCCCTGCTTCTCCTGGGCTTCCTGCTGCGCCCGACGCTGGGCGAACACGGCCTCCTGGTAGAGCGACGCCTTGTTCAAGCCGATGGCCGCCTGGGCGGCGAGTGTTTCCACGATCCGCTCATGCTCTTCCTTGAAGACGCACGTCTCCCCATGCCCGAAGAACAGCCCGCCGATCACGACGCCGGTGCCGAGCTTGACGGGAACGGCCAGGTAGGAACGTACCGGAAGGTGCCCCGGCGGCATGCCATGATGGGGCGACATTTTGCCGTAACGGGGATCGAGGCGGATGTCGTCGCTGCGGATCGTACCTTCGCCGCGAAACGTCGGGCCGAAGACTGGGGTATTGCGGGGCAACGGGAATCTGGAGAAGCGTTCCTTGGGTACCCCGGAGATGGTGTACAGGGTGTAGGACTCCCCCTCTTCGTTCCGTACGTTGTAGAAGAACGCGCCGAACTGCGCACCGGTCAGCCTGGTCGCGGTATCGGTCACCGCCTGCACGATTTTCTCGTGGTCGAGTTCTTGCAGGATCAGCAGGCCGATCTGGTACAGCGCCTCGCGCTCGTTCTCCTGTTTGCGCGCGGCGCTGGCATCCTGGACTTCGATGACGGTACCCACCACCTCGCCCTCCCGCCGGATCGGGCTGGCGGTGAATTTTACGGCGTAATGATGCCCGTCCTTGTGAACGAAGGTTTCTTCGCCCTGCTCCTGCATATTTGCGGGCGCGGCGCGATCGATCGGGCACGCTTCCAGCGGATAAGGTGTTCCATCGGGTTTCGTGTGATGGACAAAGTCATGCAGAGGTGCCCCCTGGACCTCGGCAAGCGTATATCCCGTCAATCGTTCGGCCGCCGGATTCATGTAGACGCAATGCTGGCGGTTGTCCATGACGAACAGTGCAACCGTCGCGTTGTTACACAGATCTTCCAAGTCCACTAAGCGCTGGCTTTCCACTGGCTGCCGTACCCAAAAAAAATAATGCCGGGATTTTACTTGGCGTACAGATCCATTGGCGCGCGCGTCGGTACGCAGCCATTATTGCAACTTGAGGAGGCCTCGAGGACGGTCTCCGGCGCGTCCCGGCGCGCTGTCCGCCCCGTTCGCGAGCAGGCGCAACAACGCCGTGATATCGACTGGTTTGGTGAGGTGATGGTCGAAGCCCGCAGCGATCGAACGTTCGCGATCCGCCGCCTGGCCGTAGCCTGTCAACGCGATCAACGTGGCCTGTGCGGTCTGCGGCAATGCGCGAAACCGTTGCGCCAGCTGGTAGCCGTCGATATCGGGCAAGCCGATATCCAGCAGGAGCACGTCCGGTGCAGCCGCTTCCACCAGCGCCAGCCCGCGGCGTCCCTCGTAGGCGACATGCACCTGATGCCCGATCGAACCCAGGTACAAGGACAGCATGTCGGCCGCGTCGGCATTGTCGTCGACAATCAGGATGTTCAGCGGTCGGCCCGGCGCCGTATCGCCGTGCCGCGGCATGTCCGGGACGGATGTCGCCTGCGCCCGCGGCAGCCAAACGGTAAATTCGCTGCCGGCGCCTGGCCCTCTGCTCGTCGCGCCGATGCATCCCCCGTGCTGCTCGACCAGGCTTTTCACGAGTGCCAGCCCAATCCCCAATCCGCCCTGGGCGCGATCGAATGAACGTTCGCCCTGGACGAACAGATCGAAGACATGAGGCAGCAGCGCGGCATCGATACCGATGCCGTTATCCCGCACGACCAGTTGCACCGTGCCCGCATCCGCACTCAGTTCAAGCTCGATGCGGCCCCCCTGCGGTGTGTACCTGGCGGCGTTGTTGAGCAAATTCGTGACGATCTGCACCAGCCGGGTGCCGTCGCCGTGCACGTACGCGGCTGGCGTCGGCACCGACAGTGCCAGATGGTGACGGCGCGCGTCGATGAGAGGCCGCGCCTGTTCGACCGCATCGCGCACGATGGTCACGATGTCGTGCAGTCCCTCCGTCAGCACCACGAGGCCGCGCGTGACGCGCGAGACATCGAGCAGGTCGTCGAGCAGTTTGGTCATGTGCCCGATCTGGCGGTCGATGATCTCGCAGGTCTGCTTCACCCGATCGGGCGTGGCGTGCCCGAGCCTCAGGATCCTGGCCGCCATGCCGATCGGCGCGAGCGGATTGCGCAGCTCGTGCGCCAGCATCGCCAGGAACTCGTCCTTGCGGCGGTCCGCATCGCGCAGCTTTGTCTCCGCCTCGCGCCGGAACACCAGTTCGTCTTCGATGCGCTGGTAGGCCGACTGCAGTTCGCGCCGGCTGACGTCGAGGGCCGTATTGAGTTCGTTGGCACGGCGGTGGCTTTCACGTGCGGCGGCGGCGAGCCCCACGGCGGCGATTTCAGCCCGTTCGCCAGCCAGCTTCGCACCCAGCAGGGGCAGCAGGGCGACAATGGCAGCACGGGTCGGCGCGGCAGGCTCCGCCCCAAGGAACACGACGATGACGTTGCCGTCCGAATCGCACTGCCCCCATGCCGGCGCGTCCGTATCGGATCCGGCCCACGGCAGGGCCGCCTCCGCGCTGCCCATGTCCGCGCAACGGCGCAGGAACGCCTGCCAGCGTCCACCGGCACGCAACGTCTGGGGCAATCCGGGCGCAGGCAGGAATATCCCGACTTCCGCGTCCCTTCCAAACAGTAGAACCTGTGCGACGCCGGCATAACGTGCAAGGTTGGTCGTCCCGACAAGTCTCGTCCCGGCGTTCTGCAGCTCGATAAAGATGGACACCAGCTCGAACGGGATCATCGCATGCTCAGCGCGGGATCGCACATACGACGGCAGTACAGTTGTGGAATCCGCTAAATTGTCCGGTGCTCCGGGCGATCTGGCCATACGTGTTACAACCGGCGAAATTTTCCGACCCGAGCGCCTCGCCCACGGCTTTCAGTTCGTCGTCGAATCCACGCCCGAGGCGCAGCCGGGTGGCGGCGCAATCGAACAGCAGCGAACCGGCGTGTTCTCCCCCATCCAGACCCGCCAGCGCCGCCTGGGCCGCCTCGCGCGCGGCTTCGCAAGCAGAGGCGGCGTCCGCGACCATGATGTGCACGGTGGCCCCGACCGGCACCTCGGCGGCACAGGAAATCGAGCCGTCGTCATCGAGCGCAAGCGGTACGCGCAGCTTGTAGCCGTCGCCGGTGTCGATGCCGATCACGTTATGAAGGAAGAACGGGAGCGGATCGGCACGGTTGAACGTCTGGCCCGTGGCCTGGGCATGCTCTTCGAACGCTTCCACCGCAGACGTGGCGTTCAGGCTGACCAGCCGGGTGCCTTGCGCTTCGGTGACACGCAGCGGGGGGCTGCCCGGTCGCCAGCCATGACGAACGCCGAGACCGATGGGCTTCTTCGAAAGCATTTCAAGTACGACGATCGCATCGGTATGGGCTTCCGTCCCGATGAAAACATGCGTCTGCCTGAACCTGGCATCATCGGCCGCCCCGCCGCCGAACAGCTGGTAGGTGCCGCCGGTACGCAGCATCATCTCGTGGATGATCTCGTCGACATAGCCTGCCAGCGCATCGGTCAACACGAGCGCGCTGCGATACGGGAAATCGGGATGGTCGCTGCCGGTAAACACGGGCATGACCTGTTCGAGGGCGCCGCTGAAGTCTTGACGGAGTCCCGTGCCCAGTCCGGCTCGAAACAGGATCTCGTCCGTGCGGATGGCCATCACGGACACGGAACCTTCCCCCGTGGCGCAGCCGGAAAACTCGCCCGCCGACGAGCAGCCGACAAGCACGTGCGGCCGGCAGGCAGCCTCGAGTGCGGCCAGCAGCGGATGGTAATCGATTTCGGGAGATGCGAAGACGATCAGCACGTCGGGGCGGCCGCCGTCCAGTTTTTCAAGGAGAGAATCGGCCAGCACGCGGCTTGCCGTTTCCGGCGAGCATAGGAGAGTATGGCTGACCGCCACTTTGGTATATGCCATGGGTGATCGATACAGTGGGTAAACGCTGAGGAATGACTGGAGAGTTACCGAACAGCTCAACAGACTTTGGCTGTCTGCATACAATAGTGTAATCAGGAAAACCGTGCAAAGTTTGTCCGTGCGGCAACAATTCCAGCCGGCTCAGCGCCCCGTCACACCATCTCGGCAAACCCGATCCGGTCCGTGGTCGCCGCCCGCGCCTCGTCCACGCCGACCACGTGCGCGGCCAGCAGCGCTTCCAGCACGCTGTTCATCGTGTGGCACCCCGGCCCGCGCCCCGCGTTCATGTGCGCGCGGATGGCGCCCAGGTCGCCCTCTTCGATCATTGCCGCGACGGCCGGATTGATGGTCAGGCATTCCGTGGCCAGGTGGTAGCGGTTGCCCTGCTTCGACGGCAGCAGCGCCTGGCACAGCACGCCGCGCAGCGCGTGCGCGAGGGCCTGGCTTTGCGCTTCGGAATTGCCCAGCAGGCGCAGCATCTTCTGCAGGCCCAGTTCCGTCGAGCGCGCATGCAAGGTCGCCAGCACGAGCGGGCCGGATTCGGCCAGCGCCAGCGCTTCCTGCGCGGTCTGCGCATCGCGGATCTCGCCGATGACGATCACGTCCGGACGCTCGCGCAGCGCGTCCAGCGCACCGAGGTAATAGCTTTCGACGTCGCCATCGACGCCCACCTCGCGCTGCGTGATGATGCATTTGCGCTGCGGGATCAGCGTCTCGACCGGATCCTCGATGGTGATGATGTGGCCCGAGCGCTGCCTGTTGATCTCGTCGAGGATGGAAGCGATCGTCGTCGACTTGCCCTGGCACGTGTCGCCGATGATCAGCACGAGACCACTGGTCAGGCGCGCGAATTCGCGCTCGTCCGCGTGCAGGCCGAGCGTGTCCAGCGCCAGCGGCTCCTTCGGGAAGCGGCGGATCACGCAGCCCAGGCGCTTCTTGCCCTGGAAGCTGAAGCAGTTGGCGCGGATGCGGGCCGTGTGCAGGTCGATCGAGCGGTCGAAGGCACGGTCGGCGATGCGCTCGGCCCAGTTCGGCTCGATGACGTCGAAGAACTCTTCCAGCTCTTCCTTCGTGATGGGCGAGTCCGTCACCGCGACGAGGCCCTTCGGCTGCCGGAGCATCAACGGACTGTTCTGGTGGATGATGATGTCGGAAAACACCAGCTTCGAATTCAGCAGGTGCAATATCTGCTCGACCAAGGTGCCGAACACCGGATGGTCTTCGTTTTCGATATACGACAGGGTGGGAATCTGCGAGGACTGGTGGTATTCCATCATGTGTCGAATGGCAAACGGGCCCGGATGAGCGATCCATTCATTATAAAACCGGCATCCTGTCAAAATTCCAACTGGAAAGATATTTTTTCTGACACCAAGCTTCGACCGTGCCTTGGCCGCCACATCGTTTCGACTGTTAGCGCACGACATTTTCGTGTTAGCATCTTCGAAAACTTATAACAGGAGACTACGATGACTCGCCATCTTCCCTTCGCACTCGCACCAGTCGCATTGGCTGCCCTGCTCGCCACGGCACCCGCGGTGGCCCAGCAGGATCCGGCAGCCCGCGCGGCCAGCCTCGTCGCCCAGATGACGCTGGAGGAAAAAGCGGCGCAGCTGGGCAACGACGCCCCCGCGATCCCGCGTTTGAAAATCCCGAAATACAACTGGTGGAACGAAGGCCTGCACGGCGTCGCGCGCGCCGGCTACGCGACCGTGTTCCCGCAGGCCGTCGGCATGGCCGCGACCTGGGACGAGCCGCTGATGCACGACGTGGGCGACGTCATCGCGACGGAATTCCGCGCGAAGTACCTCGCCACGCGCGCCCCCGACGGCGGTACGGACTGGTACCGCGGCCTGACCGTGTGGTCGCCCAACATCAACATCTTCCGCGACCCGCGCTGGGGCCGCGGCCAGGAAACCTATGGCGAAGACCCGTACCTGACGTCGCGCATCGCCATCAACTTCATCCACGGCCTTCAGGGCGACGACGCGCAATCGTTCAAGACGATCGCCACCGCCAAGCACTTCGCCGTGCACAGCGGGCCGGAATCGAACCGCCACCGCGAAGACGTCCACCCGTCGCCGCACGACCTCGAGGACACGTATTTGCCGGCGTTCCGCGCCACCGTCACGGAAGGTAAAGTGGCCTCCGTCATGTGCGCGTACAACGCCGTCAACGGCATCCCTGCGTGCGCCAGCGACGACCTGATGGAGCAGCACCTGCGCCGCGCCTGGGGCTTCAAGGGCTTCGTCGTGTCGGACTGCGGCGCGGCCGCCAACATCTACCGCGACGACAGCCTGCACTACACGAAGACGCCCGAGCAGGCCGTGGCCGCCGCGTTCAGCGCGGGCATGGACCTGATCTGCGGCGACTACCGCAACAAGATGACGACGGAGGCCGGCCCCATCGTCAACGCCGTGCGCCAGGGCGAATTGAAGGAGGCCGTCGTCGACCGCGCGCTCGTGCGCCTGTTCGAATACCGGATCCGCCTGGGCTTGCTCGATGCGAACCCGCCGCAGGCGTACGCCGGCATCAAGCCGACCGACAACGACACCCCGGCCCACCGCGCCGTCGCGCTGAAGACGGCGCAAGAGGCGATGGTGCTGCTGAAGAACGACGGCCTGCTGCCGTTGAAAAAGACGCCGAAGACGATCGCCGTCATCGGCCCGAACGCGGACAGCGAGGATGCGCTGGTCGGCAACTACAACGGCCAGCCGTCGCATCCGGTGACGGTGCTGGCCGGCATCCGCGCCCGCTTCCCCGATGCGAAGGTGGTGTATGCGCCGGGCACGGGCCTCGTCGGACCGGCCGAACCGCCCGTGCCCGACGCGAACCTGTGCGTCGACGCCGCGTGCCGCACGCCGGGCCTGAAGGCCGAGCATTTCGAGGGCCCGGACCTGGCGGGCACCGCGCGGGGTGCCGTCGAAAAGAATGCCCGCGCCGCGTGGCAGGAAGGCGGCCACAATGCGTCCGCGCGCTGGACCGGCTACCTGAAGGCGCCGCGCACGGGCGATTACAGCCTGCGCTACCTGAGCAATGCCGGCTACCGCATCTGGGTCGACGGCAAGCAGATCGTGGATGCGTGGGACGTGACGGATTCGCCGTCGATCGAAGCGGGCAAGGCGAAGCTGCAGGCGGGTAAAACCTATCCGATCCGGATCGAGGCCGTGCAGCGCGGTGCGCGCGGCGACCAGAAACTGGTGTGGAGCACGCCCATCGACGGCGGCAAGGAAGCCGTCGACCTGGCCCGCCGCGCCGACCTCGTCGTGTTCGTGGCCGGCCTGTCCGCCAACCTGGAAGGCGAGGAACTGAAGCTGCAGGTGCCCGGTTTCGCGGGCGGCGACCGCACGAGCCTCGACCTGCCGGCGCCGCAGGAACGCCTGCTGGAAAAGGTCGTCGGCACCGGCAAGCCGACGGTGCTCGTGCTGATGAGCGGCAGCGCGCTGTCCGTCAACTGGGCCGACAAGCACGTGCCGGCGATCGTCCAGGCCTGGTATCCGGGCGGCGAAGGCGGCCATGCCGTGGCCGGCCTGATCGCGGGCGACTACAGCCCGGCGGGCCGCCTGCCCGTCACGTTCTACCGCGGCGTGGACGGCCTGCCGGCCTTCACCGACTACCGCATGGACGGCCGCACCTACCGCTATTTCAAGGGCGACGTGCTGTACCCGTTCGGCCACGGCCTGTCGTACACGACGTTCCGCTACGGGACGCCGGCGCTGTCGGCGCCGTCCGTCGCGGCGGGCAGCCCCGTCAACGTGGACGTCGAGGTGGCCAACACGGGCAAGCGTGACGGCGACGAAGTCGTCCAGCTGTACGTGGCCAAGCCGGGCGATGCCGCCAATCCGACCCTCGCGGGCTTCCGCCGCATCCACCTGAAGGCCGGGGAACGCCAGCGCGTCTCGCTGGCGCTGGATGCGCGCGCCCTGTCGCAGGTCGACGCGGGCGGCGCGCGCAAGGTCGTGCCGGGGGCGTACACCGTGTACCTGGGCGGCGGGCAGCCGGGGCATGCGCAGACGGTCAAGGCGGCGCTGACGGTGACGGGGGCGGCGTCCGAATTGCCGAAATAACTCTCAGCGCCGTTCCCGCGAAGGAGGGAACCCAAGTGCTGCATGCGTTTCGATAGCTCGTGCAAAATTGGGTCCCCGCCTCCGCGGGGACGACGTATTTATTGCGCGTTTCACCCCGCCTGCGTGCATTCCGGTCCGGTTTTCATGCGTTTTGTCGCAAACCGGTACCCCGCCCGCCGGCTCCCGCATACGATGTGCACATCGACACCATGCACATCAGGGAGACCACCATGACCCACCATACAACCCGCCGTTTCCTCCTCGCCGCCTGCGCCCTTGCCTGCATCGCCCTCGCGCCGCAGGCCGAAGCGGGCGATTGGCCCTGGAGCAGGAGCGAACAGGTGCAGGGCAGCGGCCGCGTGCAAAGCCAGGCACGCGAAGTCGCCCACTTCAGCGGTCTCGCGATGTCCCTGCCGGGCAACGTCGAGATCAGGAGCGGCAGCGGCCGCGAAGGCGTGACCGTCGAGGCGGACGACAACCTGCTGCCGCTGATCGAAACCGTCGTCGAAGACGGCACCCTGAAGATCCGCGCCAAGCGCAACACGAACCTGCGCACCCGCAACCTGAAAGTCGTCGTGCAGGCGCGCGACATCGACCGCCTCGCGCTGGGCGGCTCCGGCAATATCGATGCGGACGTCGTACGCGGCAGCCGCGTGCGCTTCGACGTGGGCGGCTCCGGTTCCATCAAGGTCCGCAAGCTGGAAGGCGAATCCGTCAACGTCGCCCTGGGCGGCAGCGGTAACCTGCAGGCGCTGGACGGCACGGCGCGCAGCACGTCGATCTCGATCGGCGGTTCGGGCACCGTCGACATGGGCCATGTGCGCACCGAGAACGCCAGCGTCACCGTGGCCGGCTCCGGCGACGCGACCTTGTGGGTGCGCGACAGCCTGAGCCTGACCGTGGCCGGTTCCGGCGACGTCAATTACTACGGCGATCCGCAGGTCACCCGCTCGGTGGTCGGCTCGGGCAACGTGAAGCGCCTGGGCGCCTCTCCCCGTTGATCACAGATCCCACCGCACCTCGGCCACGACGGTCCGCTGCGTGTACGGGTGAAACGCCCAGTAGGTACGGTCGTTGAGGTTGTCCACCCCGACCGCCGCGCTCCAGTGGCGGTCGAACCGGTAGCGTACCCGCGCATCGAACACGAGATAGTCCGACACCCCCATGTACGCATCGCCGTTCGGGTCGCTGTTGTCCAGCGTCCCGTACTGGCGGCCGCTGTAGCGACCTCCCAAGGTCGCGGTCCAGTGGTCGTTCGCCTTCCACGTCGCCAGCATCGTCGCGCGCCAGCGCGGCACGCGGGGCTGCCACTTGCCCACGCTTCCCGGGAAGCCCGCGTTCTCCGTGATGATGGAGTCGGCAAACGTGAGGCTCCCCGTCAGGTCGATCCCTTTTACCCCGACGTCGTCCGCCTGCGCCGATACCTCCAGGCCGTTCGTCCGGATGCGGCCCACGTTCTGCACCGTATTCACGGTCGTGCCGGCAGACACGAGCAGCGGCTGCGAATACAGTGCGTCGCGCGTGGTTTCGCGGAACAGCGTGACGCGCAGCGAACCCTTGTCGTTCAGCGTCTCGGCCGACAGCTCGCTCGTCCACGACTTCTCGGCCTTGAGGTTCGGATTGCTGTTGACGATGGCATTGTCGACGATGGAACCCTGGAACAGCTCGGCCGCCGTCGGGTTGCGTACGGCGCGGCCCGTCGAGGCCTTCAAGGTCCAGTCGGGACTGGCGCGCCATGACAGCGCGGCCTTCGGCGACCATGCCGTCTCGCTGCGCGACGGAAAGCCCAGCGGCGGCGCCAGCACGGCGTTCGACAACTCGCCGCCGTACGCGCGCCACCGTTCGAAGCGGGCACCGACCGTCGCACGCCATGCGTCGCCGATGCGCCAGTTGTCCTGCACATACAGGCTTTCCAGCCACGTGTTCCCGTTGAAGACGGAGACCTGGCGGCCGTCGCCCGCGTGCAGCCAGTCGCCCGCGCTGCCGAACACGCGCGTGCGCAGTTTCGCGTGGTCCGACTGCAGGCCGAATTCGACCGTGTGGTCCTCCGGCCGCCAGATGCCTTTCAGCGCCAGCGTGTTCCAGCCGCTGCCGTGCATGTCCGTGACCTGGCCCGCGCCGTTCGTGTCGGCGTCCGGCACGAGCACGGTCGGCGTGCGCACGAGGTCGCGCGCATAGTCGTACACGCTGGCGGCGATCTCCCAGTCGAACGTGTCGCGGCTGTGCTTCTTCAGCGACAGCCCGTGCATCGCGTGTTCCAGCGTGCCGCGGCTGGGTGCGAAATCGGAGGCGCGGATGTCGTACGCGCGGCCGTCGATGTTCACCCGCGTCGCCGTGGTGACGGGGTTGCCGGCCGCGTCGCGCAGATACGAATCGGCCACGCGTTTCGCCTCGTTGCGCCACCAGCCGAACGTGTAGCTGGCGCGCAGCTGCGGCGTGATGTCCCACGCGAGCTTGAATTTCGCGTGGTCCTGCACGGTGTGCGTCTGGCTCGTCGCGCCGATCAGCCACCAGTCCCTGTTCGACGGATTGCGCCCGGCGACGGCGCCCGTCACCGGGATGCCGCCACCGCCCGGCACGCCGGCCGACAGCAGTTTATTGGCGAACCCGATGGGCTGCGCATCGCTGTCCAGGCGCGACACGTCGATCCAGTACGACCACGCGCCGCTGCGGTCGCCCAGCGATGCGCTGCCCTGCCAGCCGTCGTAGCGGTCATCCGTGCGGTACAGCTTGAACCCCTGCGAATGGCCGGACAGCTTGACGTGGGCTTCGCGCTTCGTCGGCATGCGGGTCTGGAAGTCGACGACGGCACCTACCGAATTGCCCGGGTACGCGGCCGCGAACGGGCCATAGAGCACGTCGACGCGCTCGATCTCTTCCGGCGTGACGAGGCCCCAGCGCGGCGTGTACGTGGCGCCGTTGCCGAGCAGGTTGGACAGCAGGATGCCGTCCGCGTACACGAGCGAGCGCGCGCTGTTGCCCGTGCCTGACGCGCGGCTCGCGAGCACGGCGTGGTCGTAGTCGCCCGTGTAGCGCTTGCGCACGTTCAGGCTGGGCAGGTATTTCAGCGCGTCTTCGCTGTCGACCGCGTTGATCCGGTCCTCGACCTGGGCACCCGTGATGCCTTCGATCGTCGTCGGGATCTGCGCGGGCAGCGACGTCGGGCGGCCCCCGGTGATGACCACGGTTTCCAGGTGCGTGTCGTCCGCATGGACGTGCGCAGTCAAGCACGCCAGCGCGGCGAGCGCGAGGCGATGATGTTGGAGTCGCATGGGCACCTCAGTGATGGTGCATCGGCATCGCGGCGGGTAGCACTTCCAGCACCGGCGCGGGCGTCTTCGATTCGGGGGCGACGTCGGCCCAGTCCATGCGGCCCTTCTCGCATTGCTGGCCGACCTTGAACACCAGGCGGCCCGGCGCCTCGGGGAGCCTGGCCTGCAGCGTGAACTCGTCGTAGTACGCGTCCGGCAGCGGGCCGCCGCGC
Source organism: Massilia sp. CT11-108 (assembly GCF_047302915.1). Taxonomy (NCBI): domain Bacteria; kingdom Pseudomonadati; phylum Pseudomonadota; class Betaproteobacteria; order Burkholderiales; family Oxalobacteraceae; genus Massilia; species Massilia sp. CT11-108. Next base: position 17,646 of record NZ_JBKYMO010000063.1, read on the forward strand.
CAGTTGATCTCGCGCGGGGCCAGCGTGATGGTCCAGCCCGGCTTGGGCATCGGCTTCGCGGTGACGCCTTCCGGCAGCTGCACCGTGATGCCGGTCGTGGCGCTGCCGGCGCAGCCGTGGCCGACCTTGAACACGAGGGTTTGATGGGCGCCGGCCGGGGCGGTGGCCGGGGCGACGGTGATATGGGCGTGCGCCAGCGGCGCCGCGAGCAAGGCAGCGATCCAGAGAGCTTTCATGTGGCCTCCGTCAGTGAGCAGCGGTGTAAGTCAGCGGTTTGACCGGCACCTGCACGGTGACGTTCTCGCGCTTCTTGTCGGAACCGACGAAGGTCAAGGTCAGCGGCACCTGCTGGCCTTCCTTGAGCTGCTGCTTCAGGTCGAACAGCATGACGTGGTAGCCGCCGGACGACAGGTTGACGGGCTGGTTGGCCGGCAGGTCGATGCCGTCGACCTTTTGCATGCGCATCGTCTGGCCTTCCATGGCCATCTGGTGGACTTCGGCGCGGCCCGCGACGGGGCTTTGCACGTCGACGAGGCGCGTGGCCTTGGGCGAACGCAGCTGCATGAAGGCCCCGGCCGTCTTCTGGGCCGGCACGGTGGCCCGGATCCACGGGTCGCCGACGGTCACCTGGGCGAACGCGGCGGTCGTAACGAGGCTGGCCGCGGCCAGCACGATAAATTTGTTGTACATGACTTTACCTGACAAGAATGAATAAGCGGAATGAAGGTCAGGCAAAGACAGGCGGGCCGCGTGGCACGGCC